>JALYPW010000454.1 GCA_030856145.1 Chloroflexota bacterium
ACGATCCGCCGGATGCGGCGGGCGGTCTCGGCCACGTCGGTGTGGGCACCCTCGCCCGGCTCGTCGATGACGAGGTCGATCACGCCGAGAGCCTGCTGTTCGGGCGCGGTCATCTTCATCGCGAGCGCGGCGCTCGTGGCCTCGTCGGCGGTCCGCCACAGGATCGAGGCGCAGCCCTCGGGGCTGATCACGGAGTAGACCGCGTTCTCGAGGGCGATGACGACGTCACCGACGGCGATCGCCAGCGCTCCGCCGGACCCGCCCTCGCCGGTGATCACAACGACGATCGGTGTCCGGAGACGGCTCATCAATGCAATCGAGCGGGCGATCGCCTCGGCGATGCCGCGCTCCTCCGACTCGGGGCCGGGATGGGCGCCCGGGACGTCCACGAACGTCACGATCGGCAGCCCGAAGCGCTCCGCCAGCTCCATCGCCCGCATCGCCTTGCGGTAGCCCTCGGGGTGGGGCATCCCGAAGTTGCGCCGGATGTTCTCGTCCGTGTCGGAGCCCTTCTGCTGGCCGACGACGACGACCCGCCGGTCGCCGATCCGGGCGAAGCCGGTGACGACGGCCTCGTCGTCGCCGAACAGGCGGTCGCCGTGAATCTCGACGAACTCGTCGGCCAACTCGGCGACGAGTTCCAGGATCCGCGGCCGGCGCAGGTTCCGGGCAAGCTGGACGCGAGCCCATGTGGCGGCTTTCGGATCGAGGGCCGTGCTGGCGCCGGGGCCGTCCACGTCCGACGCCACGGCCGCTCCCGAATCACGGCCGTCTCGGCCGCGGCCGAGGATCCGGTCAACCACGGTTGGCCTCGTCGGTCACGGCCGGGGCTGGGGTCGGACGGTTGGGCGAGTCGGCGGGCAAGTCGGCCGGCGAGTGGCCGGCCGGGCGCTGGCCGTTCGTCGCCGGCTCGACGTCATCGGGCTCGCCGGGCAGGACGCGCTCCGCGAGGTTCGACAGGAACGACAGCGGCCGGAACGAGGGCAGCCCGAGCGGATCGCCATCGGGCCCGGCCTCGCCCACGGCCGCCGGCCGCGCGACCAGGAACCGGAGCAGGGTCGCGATCTCGGCCCGGAGCTCCGAGCGGTGGATCACTCGATCGAGGAAGCCGTGCGAGAAGAGGAACTCGGAGCGCTGGAACCCGGGCGGCAGCTCCTGGGCGATCGTGCCGGCCGAGACCCTCGCCCCCGCGAAGCCGATCAGGGCGTTCGGCTCGGCGATGTTGACGTCGCCAAGGACCGCGAACGAGGCGAACACCCCGCCGGTCGTCGGATCCGACAGGAGGCTCAGGAACGGAACGCCGGAACCGCGCAGACGCTCGATCGCACCGACCGTCTTGGCCAGCTGCATCAACGACAGGGTCCCCTCCTGCATCCGCGCCCCGCCCGAGGCCGACGCGATGAGGAGCGGGATCCGGGCGGCCAGCGCGTGCTCGGCGGCACGGGTGACCTTCTCGCCGACGACCGCGCCCATCGAGCCGCCCATGAACCCGAAGTCCATGACGCACAGTGCGATCGGCGTGCCGTCGATCGCGGCGGTGCCCCAGATCGCGGCGTCGCGCATGCCGGTCGCGAGCTGGGCAGCCACGACTCGGTCGGGGTAGCTCTTCTGGTCGCTGAATCCCAACGGATCCACGGACTCGAGGCCGGCATCGCGCTCGGCGAACGAGCCGTGGTCGATGAGCATCTCGAGCCGGGCCGCAGCCGACAGCCGGAAGTGGTGGCCGCATGATGGGCAGACCCGGAGGACCTTGTCGAGCTGCTTGTTGAAGAGCATCTCGCCACACGACGGGCACTTCGTCCAGAGGTCCGGCGGGTAGGCGTCGCGGCGCGGCCGGAAGGACGGCAGCTTGATCGGCATGTCAGTCGAGTCGCCGGCGAAGGGCGGTTAAATCGATGGCCGGAAGCGCGGTTGAAGCGATGGCCGGAAGCGCGGTTGCTGTCGCAAGACGCGCCTCGCGGACCGCCCGTGCGGCGCGGGGCCATCGCGGTCGCGGCCCGGCCGGGCCGTCCGATACGCCACGCGACGAACGCAGCGCCCGCGAGCGAGATCGCGGCCGACGTCAAGGCCCCGCCGATCAGGAGAGGCCGCGTCCGCTCGCGACGGCCCGTCGGATCGAGACCGGCGAGCCCGGAATCGTCCAGGAGGTCGTCGGGCGGTGG
>JALYPW010000467.1 GCA_030856145.1 Chloroflexota bacterium
GCCAGGCCCCCAACGCTGCCCTCTTCGCGAACAACGTGACCGCGACCTACAACGTCTTCGCGGCCGCCCGCCACGCCGCCATCCGCAACATCGTGTGGGCATCGAGCGAGACGCTCCTCGGCCTGCCATTCGACACGCCCCCGCCGTACGTGCCGCTCGACGAGGAGGCGCCGATCCGGCCCGAGACGTCCTATTCGCTGGCCAAGGCGCTCGACGAGGAGATGGCCCGCCATTTCTGTCGCTGGGATCCGGCGCTGAAGATGATCGGCCTGCGCTTCTCGAACGTGATGGAGCCGGCCGACTACGCGACATTCCCGTCGTTCGACGCCGACCCGTCGATCCGGAGCTGGAACCTGTGGGCCTACATCGACGCCCGCGACGGCGCCCAGGCGGTCCGCCGCGCGCTCGAGCTCGACGCGACCGGGATGGACGTCTTCATCGTCGCCAACGCCGACACCGTGATGGGCCGGTCATCGGCCGATCTCCTGGCCGAGGCCTTTCCGGGGGTCGAGGTCCGCGGAACGCTCGGCGAGCACGAGACCCTCCTCTCGATCGACAAGGCCCGCCGGGTCCTGGGCTACGAGCCGCGCCACAGCTGGCGCGACGAAGCCGCGCCGACCGGCTGAGTGCCCCTACGGCCTGGAACTCAGCCTGCGGCGACGGCCTCCGCGCAGTGCCGGATCGCCGCCACCGACTCGTCGGCATCGGCCTCGGTCGTCGACCAGTTCGAGACGGAGATCCGCATGGCGGCCATGCCGTGCCAGGTCGTCCCACCGAGCCAGCACGTCCCGTCGGCCTGGACGGCGGCGATCACCGCCCGGGTGCGGGCATTGATGGCCGCCTCGTCGGCCGGGCCGTCGGGCGCGAATCGGACGAGGACCTGGTTGAGGACGACGTCGTTGAGGATGGTCACGCCCGGGGCGTCGCGCAGCCCGTCGGCCATCCGCCGGGCGAGGGCGCAGCAGCGGTCGATCATCTCGGTCAGGCCAGCGCGTCCCAGCTCCCGGAGGGCGGCGTAGATCGGGAACCCGCGCGCCCGCCGGGACGACTCGGCGACCCAGTTGTACGGATCGCGCTCGCCGCCCTCGGTCTCGACGTAGTAGGCGGCGCCCAGGGTCATTGCCGCATGGTGGGCGGCCGCGTCGCGGACGATCGCGATCCCCGAGTCGTACGGCACGTTCAGCCACTTGTGAGCGTCGGTCGTCCACGAATCTGCGTCCGCCAGGCCGGCCGCCAGGTGCCGGAGCGTGGGCGAGGCGGCCGCCCACAACCCGAATGCGCCATCGACATGGAGCCAGGCGTTCGGTAGCGCCCGGACTGCGGAGACGATCTCGGGCAGGGGATCGAAGGCGCCGGTGTTGACGTTGCCGGACTGGGCGCAGACCAGGACCGCCGGCTCGCTCAGGCCGGCGAGGGTCTCGTGCAGGGCGTCGGGGCGCATCCGACCCTGCCCGTCGGCAGCGACCGTGTGGACCCGGCGCCGGCCGAGGCCGAGCATCTGGAGCGACACGTGGATGGTGACGTGCGCCTCGGCGCCGACGACGACCGCGATGTCCGGGGCGCCGATCAGGCCGTCGTCCTCGACGCTCCAGCCGAGGCGCTCGAGGACCCGGTGGCGGCCCGCCGCCAGGGCGGTGAACGAGGCCATCGTGGCTCCCGTCGAGTATCCGACCGATGACCCCTCGGGCAACCCGAACAGGTCGATCAGCCAGCCCGCCGCGACCTCCTCGGCCACCGACGCGGACGGGCCGATCGCGTACAGACCGGCATTGTTGTCCCACGCGCTCGTGAGCCAGTCCGCGGCGAGTGCGGACGGCAGCGAGCCGCCGATCACGAACCCGAAGTAGCGTGGCCCGGCGCTCGCGATCAGGCCCGGGTCGGCGATCGCCGCCAGGTGGTCGACGACCTCGCCGGCCGCCTCGCCGCGCTCCGGAAGGGCGCCCCCGAACGTCGCGACAAGCTCGTCGTGGGTCGCGGTCGCATGTACCGGACGACGGTCAAGCCCCTCGAGGAAGTCGGCCGCGAGGTCCGCCGTCTGGTGGAGCAGGCTGCGGTGGTCGGGCATCAGGTGGGTTCCTCGTGGGCACGGGAGGTCGCGCAGTCGCGCATTTTTTTGCGTGCCGATTCTACGCCCCGACCGACTCCGTCAGCCGCGCCGGGGCTTTCGGGTGGCTGGTGTCGCGGACGCATGACGGTTTAGGCCGGTCGAATTCGACGGCAGCGTTCGGCGGTCACTCGCGAGTCCAGGCGCCCTTGACGGGTCGGGCGGCCCGGACGGTCCGCCGACGCCGCCGGCCGGTCAGCGACAGCGAGACCAGCATCAGCTCGTTGACCTTGCGCTCGAACTCCGGGACGGTCGCCTCGGGGATGGTCACACAGACCTCCCGGAGGGCCGTTTCCAGCTGGTACCAGAGATCGCCTTTGCGGACCTCGTACAGCGGGTAGCGCGAGTTGATGACCACTCGCCGCACGCCGTCCTCGACCACCATCGCACTCCGCAACCGCGGATCCAGGGCACGGACGACAACCTCCCCGATCCCGCGACCCGGACCACCACCGCGCGATCTGGGGCTGGGGACCCGAGGCTCGGCTGGCTCCGGTAATGGATCAGCGCCGGGGTGGGAGTCGTCGACCGGGCCGAGGGCGGGATCCTGGTTCGGCGGGAGGGCCGCCGCCAGCGTCAGCTGGTCGCCATCGCCACCGCCGGCAGAGGTCCCGGGATCGCTTTCGAACAGCTGACCCGACTCGAGCAGGCGGAGGGCGCGGGTGAGGATCCGGCGGACCTGGTCGGCTGTCCGGAGCGCCCCCGGAGCCACCGCCGAGCCCTCGTCGCGCATGAGGCGGCGCACGATCGGCGCGAGCTGGCGATGGAGGCGCTCCTCGACGGCGACCCACTCCGGGCTGTCACGATCCAGGTCCGACTTGTTCATCGTCACCGGGACAAGCGGCAGCTCGACCTCGCCGACCAGACGATTGAGGGCGGGATGCATGGCCGGTCCGGGGTGGCCGAACCAGTCCGGGCTGCCGATCAGCCGGCCGAGGTGATAGATCCGGACACCGGGTTCGGTCGACGGCGGCGCCGGATCCGGCAGGAGGCCGAACCAGCCGCTCACGAGCCGGCCACCGGCGCGGACGCTGAACTCGCGGCGCTCGGCCAGGAGCCAGTCGGTGGTCGTGACCGCGATCCGGTTGACCGTCAGCGCGATTCCGCCCGATTCGATCAAGGGTCGATACGTCTGCGCCAGACGGGCCGGCAGGCGTCGGACATCGAGCGGCCGGTCGACCTCCCCGATCTCGAGCCGGACGTAGCCGAGCGCCTCGCCGACCGTCAGGCCCACCGGCACGGTGACGAAACTGTTGGTCATGATGCCGCCGGCGGTGTCCTCCGCGTATTCCAGCAGTTCGCGCAGGTCTTGTTGGTCGTCCTGCTC
>JALYPW010000469.1 GCA_030856145.1 Chloroflexota bacterium
GAGCAGGACCTCACCGTTCTCGTGCTTGACCGACGCCACGCCGGCCATTGCCGCCAGGCGCTCACCGGACAGCCCCGCGATCGGATCGAAGCGGACGGTCCGCTCCTGGAACCGCCGGCTGATCAGCTCCTCGACCGTGCCCTCCTCGAGGATGTGGCCGTGGTCCATGATCGCGAGGCGGTCGCAGAGGACCTCGGCCTCCTCCATGTAGTGGGTCGTCAGGAGGATCGAGCGGCCCTCGTTGCGCAGCCCCAGGACGACCGACCACAGGGATCGTCGGGCGGCCGGGTCCATGCCCGTCGTCGGCTCGTCGAGGAAGATCAGCTCCGGGTCGTTGACGAGCGCCAGGGCGACCGACAACCGCTGGCGCTGGCCGCCCGACAGGTCCTGGGTCCGGGTCGTGCGCTTCTCGCCGAGATCCATCAGCTCGATCAGCTCGGCGGTCGGGCGGCCCGTGGGATAGAAGCTCCGGAACAGGTCGAGGACCTCGACGACCGTGAGCTTCGGGTACAGGGCGGCCGTCTGGAGCGAGACGCCGATCCGCGCCTTGAGGAGATCGGGCTGCCGGATCACGTCCACGCCGAGGACCCGGACCTCGCCCGAGTCGGGCGTCCGCAGGCCCTCGAGGACCTCGACAGTCGTCGTCTTGCCTGCGCCGTTCGGGCCGAGCAGGCCGAAGACCGTCCCTGGCGCGACCTCGAAGCTGACCCCGTCGACGGCGTGCGTCGCGCCGTAGTGCTTGCGCAGACCGGCGACACGGATGACGGGCTCCGCGACAATCGATGTGGTCGTCACTCCTGTGATGGTGCCATGCCGTCCGGCGCATCGGACGGGCCGTCCCGAAGCGAGGCGGCGACCGACCCGGGATCGAACTCCGCGGGATCGAGATCGAGATCGTCGAAGTCGAATTCGTCGGCATCGACCGGGCCGATCTCGAGCGGGTCGACGTCGATCGGATCGAGCATGTCGCTGGCGTCCTCGCCCCGGGCCACGGTCTCGGGGGCCGGGGCGCCGAGCTCGAGATACGTCTCGATCGCTGTCGCCAACCCCGCGTCGCGGCCCCCCTGCTCGCTCAGGTACCACTTCTCCTCGAGCACGTCACAGTACGCTTGGACGAGGTCGCGATCCGGTCCGACCGCGTCCGCGATCCGGCGCTGGGTGGGGCGGTAGACCTCGCGCAGCCAGCGCTCGTCCTTCTCCTCGACCGGGATCGCCCGGCTCTCGCTCCATTCGAGCCACGTTCCGTACTCGTTGAGGTCGTTGATGAGGAGCCGCGCCTGGCCCTCGAGCGCTCGGATGCGGGTCCGGCGCTCCATCTCGCGGGCGTGGTAGCGCCGAGTCGTCACTCCCATCCGGAGCCGGACCCGGCCGTCGGCGGCATTCGGGTCGATGTCGAGATCAACCGAGTAGCCGAGGTCATTCAGGAGCCGGACCCGGTTGCGAATCGCCTGGCGATCGTCGGGATGGAGGATCGGCTCGTCCTTGATCACGCCCCAGATCTGGGCATACCGGTCGCGCACCCGCTCGGCCGCGTCGATTGCGTCATCGGCCTCGGAAGCATCGCCGGTCCAGCCCTGCATCGCGGCCAGGTCGGCCAGGCCGAAGGCCACGTTCTCGACGAGGATCTCGAGGTCGTACGTGCGCTGGCCGTCCGACAGGTGGGGGAAGACCTCGCTCGTCTCGGCATCGACGAGATAGGCCTGGATCCGGTCGCCGTCCCGCCGGAACAGGGTGTTGGCGAGCGAGCAGTCGCCCCAGAAGACGCCGCTCCGGTGAAGGTCGACGAGGAGGAACGCCATCGCGTCGAGGAGCCGGTCGCGATACGAGCCCGGCCCGGGCGGCAGGCGCATCATCAGCCGCCGGTACTGGAGCGAGTGGGGCAGGAACTTGGTGACGAGGATCGCGCTGTCGCGGCTCGGCGCCTCGGACACGCCCGCCGCCTCGACCGTCGGCAGACCCAGGCCCTCGAGATGGAGGAGCACGTCGTACTCGCGTCGGGCAACGGTCAGCGGCAGCTCTTTCAGCGCGTACAGGATGCCGCTCGAGACCAGAAACCGGACGAGGTGGCGGGATGGTCCGACCGGCACGTAACGGAAGGCCAGACGGTCGGACGACCACTCGGCGAGGGGCTGCTCCCAGGGCAGCTCGACGAGGTCGATCGCCGGGTCGCGGAGCCGGAGTCGAGGGAACGTCGCCATCGCTGCGGTCGGGCCGGTCGTCGGTCTGCTGGGTTGATCGAGTGGTCAGGGGTCGCTGGACGAAGCCGGCGGCCGGCTCAGATCCGCTTGCGGAGGTAGGCCGCGACCGACCCGTCGTACCCGAGCTCCTCGTACAGGTGCTGGGCGTCGGCACGGTGATGACCGGCGGTGACCTCGACGAACGCTGCCCCGACCTCGACCCCGATCCGCTCGGCCTCGGCCATCAGCAGCCGCCCGATCCCGCGCTCGCGGACCCCCGGGTCGACGACGAGGGCGAGGATCCGGAGGATCCGGTCGGAGTGTTCGAAGCGGGGCAGGGCGTGAACGGCCACGAACCCGACCACCTCGCCGCCGCTGTCGGCGACGACAACCCGCGAGAATTCCGAGTCGAACCGGCCGAGCCGGTCGATGATGTCGCTCGGGCCCGACGGGTAGCCCTCGTCGGTGAACAGGCCGGCGATCCGCTCGGCATCGTCGGCGGTCGCGGGTCGGAGGGTGACGGGCTGGCGGTCGGTCATGGCCGCGATGGTACCGCCGCGACCTCGACGAGGACGAGGTGCGGGCTGCCGAGGCGGCCGCCGAGGACGATGACCGCCGGCCCGAACGGGCCGATCTCCGGGCGACTGATCGCGATTCCCGCCGTTGCTGCCCGGGTCGCGAGCGCGCCGAGGTCGAGGGCGACACCGACGTAGCGGCCGGCCGGGCCTTCGCCATGACGCGCGAGGAACGCAGCCAGTCGGCCCTCGGTCGAGGGTTCGGCAAGGGCGATCCGGCGTGCTCCCGCGAGACCGACGACCGCGCCGACGGCCGTCTCCGGGGCCGGATCGACCAGGTCCAGGACGCGCCCACCGAGGAGCGGATCGTCGACCGTCGCGGCCGCGAGCGTCGGCTCGAGGCCAAGGTCGCGAAGGACGCGCTCGAGGTCGACGGTCGCCCAGATGACGGCGAGATCGTCGAGGCCGGTGCCGTCGCCGTCGAGCCAGGCGAGGTCCGCGTCGCCCACGTCAGGGACGCAGGAGGAGGTCCGGGCTCACCCCGCCAACCGGCACGAACCCGACCGAGTCGTACAGCGAGCGCGCCACCGGGTTGTCCTCGAAGACCCCGAGGTACGTCCAGCGGCTGGCGTCGGCCAGGGCATCGGCGACCGCGAGCGACGTGACCAGCCGGCCGAGCCCACGTCCGCGGTACGCGGGATCCGTACCGATCGACGAGAGGTACGACGCGCCCGCGAATGTCGTCCGGCGGGCGACCGCGGCGGGCCGTCCGTCGACCCGGACGAGGATCGCGTGGTAGGCGTCAGTGGCCAGGCCCATCACGGCCTCTAGTTCGATCGCGACGCGTCGCTCGGGCTCGACCGCGAAGGCCGCCATGAGCACGGAGCCGATGGCGGTCGCCGCCGCTGCGCCGCGCTCGCCGACGACCCGCTGGATCCGCTCGACGCTGACGTCGCCGCCGGGCGCCGGCACAGAGGGGGCAGCCGCTGCCCGATCCGGATCGAGGGCCATCAGGACGCCGCCGCCGTGATCGACGAACCCGTTCGCGAGGAGGCGCTTCGCGAGGTCGGCCGGGTGGTCGTAACCCGGCGACGGCCAGACGTGGGGGATCCGGTCGAGCCCGGCGAACAGGGCGAACATCTCGGCCAGACGGGTGTCGAACGCCGCTGGCTCGCTCGGCCAGTTGATCCCCGCGATCCGGTTCCAGAACGGCTCGCGATCGGTCTCGTCGTGGAGGAGCCA
>JALYPW010000489.1 GCA_030856145.1 Chloroflexota bacterium
ATCGCGACCCGACGATGCGCGAGCGTCACGACGAGCACGCGGTCCGGCGCCTCCTGCGCGACACCGCCGTTCTCGTCGATCGCGTCGTCGACGCCCTCGCCGCCGGCGATCCCTCGCCCGCCCGGGAATTCGCGGATGCAGCCCCGCCGGCGTATCGCCGCCGGAAGGTACCGATGAACGACCTGATCACGATCAGCCGGAGCATCCGCGACGCGATCGGGGCCGTCCTGCCGATCGCCGACATGGATGGCGTCGACGAGGCGGTCGAGGCGATGGTCGAGCGGTTCGCGTGGCATGGCCGGATCGCCGGCGACGGGCGCACGAAGAACCGCCTGCTCCAGGCGATCTACAAGGGCGCCTGAGCGATGACCATCAAGTGGGTCCAGGTCGATCCTCTCGTGATGAATGGCGAGCCCTTCTGTTACGGCTCGCGGCTGACGGTCCGCCAGCTGCTTGAGCTGCGCGGCAACGGCTACGACCTGACACGCCTGACGAAGGACCACCCCGAGCTGAAGCGGGTCGGGATCGCGGCTGCCTACACGTACGCCGCCGACCATCGCGATCGGTACGCCGACTTCTTCGATGCCGACGGCTCGATCGCCGGGCCCGGCTACAGCGAGGCCGAGGCAGCGGGCCTGCCCGAGCAGTACCGCCGACTCGGGATCGTGGTCAAGGCCTCGGACGCGGCCGCGACGAACAACTGACCCGGCGCGATGGAGTTCGCCCCGTTCGGGATCGTGCTCGTCGTGACGTACGTCCTCGTCGTGATCGCGATCATCGCCCTGCCGATCTTCGTGCTTCGCGAGATGCGCCAGCGGGGCGCCCAGCTCGATCGGATCGAACGCCGCCTGAACGACCTCGACGGCCGCGGCGGCCCGCCGGACCCGCGCTGAGCGGCCGATTCGGGGGTCGGTGATAGGATCGCGACGATGACCGACACGACGACCGACCCCGCCGCGCCCGCTACGCAGGCGCCCGTCGCGGACGCCGACCCGCCCGTGGCGTTCGATACGTCCGCGGACGGTGCTGCCTTCGACCCCCAGCGGCGCGCCACCGAACTCGCGATTCTCGATGCCCTGCGTGCCGTCGTGGACCCCGAGATCGGGATGAACGTCGTCGAGCTCGCCCTGATCAAGCAGATCATCCTCGGCCCTGATTCGACCGAGGTGAAGATGATCCTCACGACGCCGTTCTGCCCGTACGCCGGGTCGATGATCCAGCAGGTCAAGGACCAGGCGGAGTCGGTCGTCGACCACGACGTCAAGGTGACCCTGCTGGCCGAGCGCTGGGACCCGCGCGACGCCGGGCTGATGTGGTGACCGGGCGTCGCCTCGACTGATCCGGTGACCGACACCGACCCCGCCCCCGCGCCCTTTGACTCCGCCGTAGCCACGCGCCGCGGCGACGACGGTACGACCGGACTCCTGTTCGGTGGCGATCGAATCGCCAAGGACGACGTCCGGACCGAGGCGTATGGCACGATCGACGAGGCCGTCGCCGCCCTCGGCGTGGCCAGGGCATGGCTCGGGGTCAAGGACCGGGTCGGGACGCTCAACGTCGGATTCGGCGACCTGCCCGAGATCATCCTCCGGATCCAGCGCGAACTGTTCGTCGTCGCGGCCGAGATGGCGACCCAGCCGGAGGCGTGGGACCGCCAGCAGGACGACGTGAGCCGGGTCAGCGCCACGATGGTCGAGGGCCTCGAAGGGATGCTCCGCGAGTCCGAGGCCCACATCGTCATGCCGACCGAGTTCGTCGTCCCGGGCGAGACGCCGGTCAGCGCCGCACTGGAGCTGGCCCGGACGATCCTCCGGCGGGCCGAGCGGAGGGCGGTCACGCTCGGAGCGGAGGGGTTGATTCCCGGACCTCATTTGCTACCGTACCTGAACCGCCTCGCCGACCTGGTCTGGGTGCTCGCGAGGGCAGCCGAGCAGGCGGAGGCGCGGTCGGCGCCCCCATCACGACCGGATCGACGACGACCAGCCGCACCGAGGAGCAATGGATGAGCATGAACAACCCGTTCGGGACGACGAACAACCCGCCCGGCGCACTGCCGTCCCAGCTGGGGGTCCGCCCGAACGCGGAGCTGGCCACCCGATTCCTCAGCCAGGCGTTCGGCTGGATGTTCGCGGGCCTGCTGCTGACCGCTGGCATCGCCGCGCTGGTCCAGTCACAGCCGGACCTCATCCGAACGGTCAGCCGCTTCTGGCTGTTCCTGGTCTTCGGCCAGCTGGGTCTGGGGATCGCCATCCAGGGGTTGATGTCGCGGATGTCGGCGACGCTGGGTCTCGGGCTCTTCTTCGTCTTCGCCGCCACGATGGGCGTCACGGTCGGGGTGATCGTCTCGCTTTACACCGTACCGTCGGTGATCACCTCGTTCCTCGCTGCGTGGGCGATGTTCGGAGCGGCCGCCGTCTATGGCGCGACCACGAAGCGCAGCCTGACCTCGCTCGGCGGCTTCTTGTTCATGGGGATGATCGGGCTGTTCGTTGCCTCGATCGTGAACCTGTTCCTCGGCAGCAGCCCGCTCGGCTGGATCATCTCGCTGATCGGCGTGATCATCTTCACGGTCTACACCGCGTATGACGTCCAGCGGATCTCGTACGGCGACTATGCAGCGTCGCTCGGCTCGGTCGAGAAGGCGTCGGTCATCGGCGCGGTCCACCTGTACATCAACTTCGTGAACATCTTCCTGTTCCTGCTCCGCCTGATGGGCTCGCGCCGCTGACCCCGCAACGATCGACGGCCCCGTCGCGACGACGGGGCCGTTTCGATTCGCGGGCCGCGATTCAGGCGGCGGGCGCGACCCCGCCGGCGAGCAACGCCGCCAACATTTCCGGCGGCTGCGGCCGGGCGAACCAGTAGCCCTGGCCGCGATCGCACACGAGGCCCCGCAGGCGCTCGAGCTGGGCCCTGGTCTCGATGCCCTCGGCCACGACCTCGATCCCGAGTCCGTGGGCGAGAGCGATGACCGCCTGGACGATCGGCAGGTTGTAATCGTCCTCCTCGATGCCGTTGACGAATGAGCGGTCGATCTTGAGCGTGTCGAGCGGCAGGCGGCGCAGGTAGGACAGCGACGAGTAGCCCGTCCCGAAGTCGTCGAGAACGAGCTTGACGCCGAGATCGCGCAGGGCG
This sequence comes from Chloroflexota bacterium, assembly GCA_030856145.1. Classification (GTDB taxonomy): domain Bacteria; phylum Chloroflexota; class Limnocylindria; order Limnocylindrales; family CSP1-4; genus CF-46. Next base: position 3,136 of record JALYPW010000489.1, read on the forward strand.
CGCAGGGCGACGGCGTTGTCCTCGTTCTCGTCGAGCAGGACGGACTCGGTGATCTCGAGCTCCAGGCGATCGGCTGGCAGGCGGGTCGCCGCGAGCGTGTCGCGGACGTCGTCCACAAGGCTGGCCTGGGCGAACTGGCGGGGCGACAGGTTGACGCTCATCACGAGCGGCAGGTCGGGCATCTCGTCGAGCCAGAGGCGGGCCTGGCGGCAGGCCGTCTCGAGGACCCAGCGCCCGATCGGGACGATCAGGCCGGTGTCCTCGGCGACCGGGATGAAGGCGAGCGGCGGGATCAGGCCGCGGGTCGGGTGCTCCCAGCGGACGAGCGCCTCCAGGCCCACGATCCGGTCGGTCTTGAGATCGACGATCGGTTGGTAGTGGAGGACGAGCTCGTCGCGCTCGAGGGCTCGGCGGAGGTCGTTCTCGAGCTCGACGCGCTCGAGGGTCGCTGCGCTCATCTCGGGCTCGAACAGGACATAGCGCGGACCCGG
>JALYPW010000497.1 GCA_030856145.1 Chloroflexota bacterium
CCCGGCGAGGGCCCCGAGCCAGGCCTGGGCGGCACCGCCGGCGGAGCTGGCCATCGCCGACCATCCCACCCTCGCGCCGATCGCCGGACCGCAGCTGATGCCGCGCGCCGACCAGGTCGGGTCGGGCCGTTCGCACAGGATCGTGATTGCCTGCCACGATCCGAGACCGAGGTGCGCGACGCGGCTCGAGGTGGCTCCGGCTCCGAGGGTCGCCATCGCCTGGTCGAACCCGCCGGCCACGATCAGGGCGCCGTCCGCAAGGCCAAGGCGCCGGGCGATTGCAGGCCCGAGCGTCCCGACCACGGACCCGGTCGGGACGATCCGCGGAAACGTCCCGTTGTCGATGCCGGCGGCCATCAGGAGTTCGGAGTCCCATTTGCCCGATCGTGGGTCGAAGGCCGCGCTCCGGGCGGCGAGGGACGGCTCCGCAGCCGGTTCGGCACCCAAGCGGACCGCGATGAACTCCGGCCAGGCGAGCATCACCCGCACGTCGGCGGCGAGACGTGGCGCCACCCGCCCGAGCCAGATCAGGCGCACGAGCGGGTACGTCCCGGCGGGCGGCAGGAGCGTCCGACCCGCGAACCGGGCATCTCCCACGGTCGCCACGAACGCGGCGCCGTCCACCTCGGAACGCGTGTCGAGAGCCATCGGGATCGGCGCGACAACTGCCCCGCGGGCGTTCAGCCAGACCGCCTCGTCACCGGATCCACCGGCGCACACGGCGATCACCGAGCACAACTCGGCTCGGGCGCGCGCGGCGAGCGCCCGGATCGCCGATCGAGCGGCCGCCCAGACGGCCTCGGCGTCGACCTCGACCCGCCCACCCGCGCCAATGTCGAGGTGGTAGCCGCGGCGAGCCCCGGCGATCCAGCCGGCCTCGGTCGCGAGGAGGGCCTTGACTGCGCTCGTGCCGATGTCGAGCCCGATCACGGCGGGACCGTTCCGGCTCACCGGCCCGGCCCTCGCGCCAGCGTCCCGTTCCCCAATTCGGCGCCGGCCGCGGCCCCCCGGCCCCGCCCTCGTCCCACCCGGGCGGCGACGTCGGGATGGGCGTCATCCGAACCGATCGTCGCACGAGACACGAGGGCGTTTTCCTCCTGGAGGCGAACGGCCCCGGCACGGTATCAGCCGAGGCCGCTCGACAGCGTACCCGCGATCGTCCGGCGCGTAACGGCTGTACCGGACCTTGACGAGTTCGCTAGGATGGCCCAACGTCGTACAACAGAGGTCGGACAACTGGCGCCACCGGCACGACCGGCGGTCTCCTGCTGGAGGTGGGATGGCGGCTCCCGGCGCAACCCTCGATCTCGCCCGCGGATCCACGGATCGAACGCCCGGCGTGGCGGCGATCCGGGCCAGCGGGATCGAGAAGCGGTACGGCCACCTGGAGGCGCTCCGCGGAGCCACGCTCGAGCTCCATCCCGGTGAAGTTGTCGCCCTGGTCGGCGACAACGGCGCCGGCAAGTCGACCCTCACGAAGATCATGTGCGGTGCGGTCGCCGCCGACGGGGGCGAGCTGTCGTTCTGGGGTGAGCCCACCCGGATCCTCTCGATCAATCACGCCCACGAGCTCGGGGTCCACACCGTCTACCAGGATCTCGCGCTCGCCCCGCACCTGTCGGTTGCCGACAATCTGTTCCTGGGCCGCGAGCCGATCCCCGGCGGCTGGCGGCGATTCGTCGGCGTCCTCGACCGGCGGTCGATGATCGAACAGACCAAGGAAGCGATGAACAACCTCGGGATCGCCCTGCGCGACTACGCGATCCCGGTCGGAAACCTGTCCGGCGGCCAGCGCCAGGCCCTCGCCGTCGCCCGTGCGATCACATGGGCGACCACGGCGGTATTGATGGACGAGCCGACGGCCGCGCTCGGGCCGAAGCAGTCGGCGATCGTGTACGAGACCGTCACCGCCGCGGCGGGTCGCGGGCTGGCTGTCCTCGTGATCAGCCACGACATCCCGCGCATGCTCGAGGTCGCCGACCGGATCGCGGTGATGCGCCACGGCACGGTCGTCGCCGTCAAGGATGCCCGGTCCCTGCGGCTGTCCGACGTGATCGGCCTGATGCTCGGCGAGTCTGTCGAATGACCGGCGACGGCGCCGTCGCCGACGGCCCCGTGGAGCCCGCCCGGCCCGGGGCTGAAGCCGGTGCGGTGCGCAGCCTGCTCGAGGGTGCGCGGCGGAGCACGGCGTTCTGGATCGGCCTGTTCCTCGTGTTCATCGCGATCGGCTTCGGGATCGCCAGCACGGCCGCCCACGGCAGCCCGGTCTACCTGAAGGTCGACAACCTTCTGGCGATCGGCCTGAACGCATCGCAGGTGATGCTCCTGGCCGTCGGCATGACGTTCCTGATCGGCGCAGGCCATCTCGACCTGTCCGTCGGCTATGCCCTCATCCTGTCGTCCGTCATCGCGGCCAAGGTGATGGTCGCCATCGGCGGGTCGCCGGAGCAGGTCGCCGCGGGCGAGTACCCGAACCTGGCCCTCGCAATCGTCGCCGGCATCGCGACGGCCGTCCTGGTCGGCGCGCTCATCGGGCTCGTGAACGGGCTCCTGGTCACCCGCCTTCGCCTGTCGTCGTTCATCGTCACCCTCGCGACGTCGGGAATCACATACGGTATCGCGCTGGTCCTGACGAGCGCGGCGAACGTGCCCTTCATCCCGGATGCGATCCAGGAAGGGTTCGGCGGGCTGAAGCTGCTCGGGTTCCTGCCGGCCCCGCTCGCCCTGGCCCTGGTCACGGCCGTCGTCCTCTGGCTCGTCCTGCGCCGGACGCGCTTCGGCCTGTGGACGCTCGCGATCGGATCGTCGCGCGAGGCCGCGAACCGGGCGGGCGTTCCCGTCAATCGGCACACCGTGAAGCTGTTCGTGCTCATGGGGATCCTCGTCGGCATCGCGGCGGTCGTCGACATCGCCCGCAACGCCAACACGAATGTCGTCGGCCACCAGACCGACAACCTCCAGGCGATCGCCGCAGTCGTCCTCGGCGGGACCAGCCTCTTTGGTGGCCTGGCGTCGATCGGCGGCTCGATCCTCGGCACGCTCGTCCCGGTGATGCTCCAGAACGGGCTGGTGATCATGCAGGTCCAGCCGTTCTACCAGTTCGTCGTCGTCGGCCTGATCCTGATCCTTGCCGTCTATTTCGACCAACGCCGTCGAGAACGCGCCACGTAGGAGGAGCCACCGGGAGACGGACGCTCGATGTCGGGGGCCAATCGCTGCAACTGGAGGGAGACTCCTCACGATGGAAGTCGGAATAGTCAAACGGACCCTTGCGATCGTGGCCAGCTCGGCCGTCCTGGTGGCGGCCTGCAGCGGCACCCCATCCACGGGCGGCGACAAGGTCAAGGTCGCCTTCATCGCGGGTCAGATCGGGATCACCTTCTACACGGGCGTCGAGTGCGGCGCCAAGGCGGCCGCGAAGGAGTTCAACGTCGATCTCAATTGGACGGGCTCGCACAACTGGGACATCAACGAGACACGTCCCCTCATCGACGCGGCCAAGGCGACCAGCCCCCAGGGCTGGGTGATCTCGCCGACCGATCCCGACGCTCTGGTCAACGACATCAAGGGCTTCATGGCCGCCAAGCAGTGGGTCGTCACGATCGACGCCCCGATGAGCCAGCCCGTTGATCTCCAGAACATCCAGTCGAACCACTACGACGGTGGCAAGACCGCGGCCGAGGCCATGGCCAAGCTCACCCAGGCCAAGGGCAAGTACCTTGTCCTGCACATGCAGCCGGGCCTGCCCGACATCGGCGGCCGGGCGGACGGCTTCCGCGATGCGATGACGACAGCCGGCGGGACGGTGCTCGAATACGTCTACCCAGGCACCGACCAGGCCAAGGCCGCCGACGCCGTGTCCGCGGCGATCACTGCCAATCCGGACCTTGCCGGGGTGTACGCGACGCACGAGACCGCGGCGAACGGTGCCGCATCGGCCATCAAGGCTGGCGGCAAGACGGGCGCGATCAAGCTCGTGGCGTTCGATTCGGCACCCAACCAGATCGCCGACCTGAAGAACGGGGTCTACGACGCCCTGATCGCCCAGGCCCCGTTCAACATGGGCTACCAGTCGGTCAAGATGGTCGCTGACGCAATTCGGGGCAAGGTCGACACCGCGACCGTGACCCACGACAACCCGACCGGGCTGTATGCCATCACCGTCGACAACGTCGACAGCGCCGCCACGAAGCCGTGGATCTACCCGGCCGACCTGAACACCTGCCCGACGAAGCCACTCTGATCACGCTCGTCCTCCTCGAGCTCGCAGCGGCCGGCGGATCGCATCCGTCGGCCGCTGTGCTGTTCACGGTCCGGCCATGATCGTGATCCCGGCCCTCCATCCGGCCCGCGAGATTGTCACTGTCGTGCCAAGCCTGCGTCCTGGTCAGGTCCAGCGCAGCTCGACCACGATCGAGTCGGTCGGTGGCAAGGCGATCAACGTCGCGCGCTTCGCCAGCCTGATGGGCGGCCATGTCAGGCTGTTGGTCCTCGCCGATGCCGATCTTCGCGGCTGGATCGAGCGGGATTCGGTGATCGGCGGGCAGTCGTTCGCCACGGTGGTCGAGTCGGCGGTTGCGTCCCGGATCGATGTCGCGATCGTCGAGCCGGGTCGGGTCACCGTCATCAACGGCGCTGGCGCGGATCCCGGGCCGGCCGCCGCGGCGCTGGTCGACCTCACGCTCGCCACACTCCGCCCGGACGACGTCCTCGTGCTGGCGGGCAGCCTCCCGGACCGCATGGAAGGCACGCTCGGGCGGCTCATCTCGGGCGCTCGGGCGAAGCAGGCTCGGACCGTCGTCGACGCCAGCGGCCCCTGGCTCACCGAGGCCCTCCTGGCCCATCCCGATGCTATCAAGATCAATCGCGAAGAGGCCGAGGCGGTGCTGGCAGCCGCCGATGATCCAGCGACGGAATTCCTCCAGGATCACGAAGCGCCGTGGGCCGCGGTCCGTGCCATCGCCGCGCGCGGGCTGCCGGACGGTGGCGGCCTGGTCGCGGTCAGCGATGGCGCCGACGGCCTGCGCGCGCTGATCGGAGGCGAGGCCTGGCGGGTCACGCCGCCGGCCGATCTATCGGTGGTCAACCCGCTCGGAGCGGGCGACGCGGTCACGGCCGGTCTCGCCCTTGCCTTCGCTGGCGGCGCCTCCGGTCTCGATGGCCTCGTCCTCGGCACCGCGATGGCCGCTGCCCGGCTCGGCCACCTCGATAGCCGGCTCGATCCCGCGGACGTTGCGGGCCTGCGCCGACTTGTCCGATTCCAGCGGGTGGACTAGGTTCCGACGAGCTCGCGTCGGGTCATGATCGGATCCGCTCGTTGGACGGGTCCCAGAGCGGCTCGCGCATGACCTCGAAGCCGACCCAGTCGCCGAAGACGTCGATCTCGCCGCGAGTCCCGACGGGCGCGTCGGGCGGGAGGTATGCATAGGCGATCGAGCGCTCGACGGCGTACCCGTAGCCGCCGCTCGTGACCCGGCCGACGATCGCGCCGTCCACCCGGACCGGCTCGTTGCCGAGGCAGACCGCGCGCGGGTCGTCGAGGACGAGGCAGCGCAGGCGCTTCCGCGGTCCGGCCGCCTTCGCCGCGACGAGCGCCTCACGGCCCAGGAAGTCGACGCCCGTGTCGAGCGCGACGGCGAAACCGAGGCCGGCTTCGAACGGCGTCTCGTCGGGCGTGATGTCGCTCGACCACGCGCGGTAACCCTTCTCGAGGCGGAGCGAATCGATCGCCCGGTAGCCGGCGGCGACGAGCCCATGCTCGCGGCCCGCTGCCCAGAGCGTCGTCCACAGCGTCCGGCCGTACTCGGTCGGGGCGTAGAGCTCCCAGCCCAGCTCCCCGACGTAGGTGACACGGAGCGCCAGGGCCGGCACGGACCCGACGCTCAGCTCACGGGCGGTGAGGAACGGGAAGCCCGCGTCAGAGACGTCGTCGTGGGTCAGGCTGGCCAGAATGTCGCGGGCGCGCGGGCCCCACAGCCCGAAGCAGGCCCGGCTCGAGGTCATGTCGCGGATCGTGACCGACCCATCGTCGGGGAGGTGGCTCCGGAGCCACGCCGCGTCGTGGTTGCCGAACGCGGTCCCTGTCACGAGCTGGAACGACTGTTCGGCGAGGCGGGTCACCGTCATGTCCGCCTGGATCCCGCCCCGCGCGTCGAGGAGCTGGGTGTAGACGATCGAGCCGACGGGCCGGTCGATCCGGTTCGCGCACATCCGCTCGAGGAACGGGCAGGCGCCCGGGCCGGCCACCTCGAGCTTGGCGAACGAGCTCTCGTCGAACAAGGCGGCTGCGTTCCGCGTGGCGAGCGCCTCGACGCCGATCGCGGGCGACCAGTGCTGGCCGGCCCAGCCGCGCGGCCGGAGGCTCTCGTCGCCGGCCGGGGCGTTCGACTCGAACCAGTTCGGCCGTTCCCAGCCCGACTTCTCGCCGAACGCGGCCCCGAGCGCGGCCAGCTGCTCGTACGTCGGCGCGGTCCGCAGCGGCCGGCCCGCGACCCGCTCCTCGTTCGGGTAGTGGATGTCGTAGTAGGTCGCGTAGTTCTCGATCGAGCGGGCGAGCGTGTAGTCGCGCGAGCGATAGGCCGGCCCGAAGCGCCGGATGTCCATCTTCCAGAGGTCGAGCTCCGGCTGGCCGTCGACGATCCAGCTCGCCACCTGGCGGCCGATTCCGCCGGCGCCGGCGATCCCGTGGGCCGAGAAACCGGCCGCGACGAAGAACCCGCCGACCTCCGACTCACCGAGGATGAACTCGTTGTCCGGGGTGAAGCCCTCGGGTCCGTTGATGATCCGGCTGACCCGCGCATCGGCCATCGCCGGCACGCGGGCGATCGCGCCGGCCATGATCTCCTCGAAGCGCGGCAGGTCGGGCGCGAGGAGCTTGCCGTTGAAGTCGGGCGGGACGCCGGCGAGCGACCACGGGGCCGGATTCCGCTCGTAACCGCCCATGCACAGGCCGCCGACCTCCTCGCGGAAGTAGACGAGGTTGTCCGGATCGCGAAGCTGCGGCAGGCCGGGGTGGACGCCCTCGAGCGCCTCGGTGAACAGGTACTGGTGGGCCATCGGGATGATCGGGACGGTGACGCCCGCCAGCTGCCCGATCTCCGGAGCGAACATCCCGCCGGCGTTGACGACGACATCGGCCGCGATCGTCTCGCGCGAACCGTCCCGGAGCTGGACGTCGACACCCGTGACCCGGCCTCGCTCCACGCCGATCCCGACGACCCGCGTGTGGGTCCGGATCGACACGCCCTTCTGGCGAGCGCCCGCAGCGAGGGCCATCGCCAGGCCCGACGGATCGAGCCAGCCGTCGGTCGGGAGCCAGACGGCGCCAAGGACGCCCTCGCTGGACATCAGGGGAAAGCGATCGCGCGCCTCGGCGGCCGAGATCAGCTCGAGCGGCAGGCCGAACGTCTTCGCCCAGCTCGCCTGGCGCTGGAGCTCCTCGAACCGCGCCTCCGACGACGCCAGCCGGAGCGACCCGACCTCGTGCCATGACGGGTCCACGCCGGTCTCGGCGCGGAGGCGGCGGTACAGGCCGGCGCCGTACATCATCATCGTGGTCAGGGTCACCGAGCCCCGGAGCTGGCCGACGAGACCCGCCGAGTGGAACGTGGATCCCGAGGTCAGCTCGGCTCGATCGACGAGGACGATGTCGGTCCAGCCGCGCTCGGCGAGGTGGTACGCGATCGACGTCCCGCCGACGCCGCCACCGATGATCACCGCCCGGGCGTGGTCCGCCATCCGATCCGATCCCTCAGTTCGCCCCGTCGCCCCCTCCACGGTCGCCGCGACGACCGACGCCAGCCTATCGGGTCAGCGGTCGGCCGCGCAGGTCAGTGGCACGGGGTGCTGCCGGAGTCGGCGATGCTGCCGTTCACGGGCAAGAACTCCCACTCGTAGTTGGCCGGCTTGAGGGTCAGGCGCAGGACGCCCCAGGTGCCGGCCTGGCGGAACTCGCTGTTCTCCGCGATCGCGTGGAACGTGCGCAGCTCTGCTCCGCCGGTCCCGATCACGATCTCCCGGATCCCGCCCGGCCGGAGCTCGTCGCCGGCGGGAGTCTGCGGGGCAAACCGCTCGTAATCGTGGTCGTGGCCGTTCACGATCAGGTCGGCGCCCGCCGCGTGCAGGATCTCCCAGAACGGCCCGACCGCCTCGTCGTTACCGTGCAGGCCGGAGCTGAAGCGGGGGTGGTGCCAGATTGCGAGCGTGCAGCGCGCATCCGACGCTGCGAGGTCGCTCGCCAACCACTGGCCCTGGGCCGATGCGGCATCGCAGCCGCCGACCGAGGAGCAGTCGGAGTCGAGCACCACGACATGCCAGGCGCCGACGTCCTTCGCGTACCAGGTTGTTCCGCCGGGGCCCGCCGCCGTCGGCCCGAAATACGCCCTGTAGCCGGCGGCGTCGTCCGTGTTCCAGTCGTGGTTGCCCGGAGCGGGCAGGATCGTCCGGTCCAGGACGCGGCCCCACGTTGGCCCGTAGCAGGCCGCGAAGTCTGTCGGGCTGCCGTTGGCATAGGCGTTGTCGCCGGCGGTGAACACAAATCCGGTCTGGGCGAGGAGCAGGTCCGAGGTCTGGCTCGACCCGGGTAGGGAGCAGTCGGCGATGTCGCCGGCGCCGGTCAGGACGATGGTCTCGTCACCGGACCCGCCTGGCCCAATCGACGGGCCAACGGACGAACCGCTCGCGATGGGCGGAGTGCCCGGCGAGGCCGGCGGTGAGCCGGGCGGTGACCCGG
>JALYPW010000001.1 GCA_030856145.1 Chloroflexota bacterium
TTCGGCGACGGTCACCGTCCGCGAGTGCCATGGCGCCGCGGGTGACCCGGAGGCCGACTGCACGATCACGACCGACGTCCTGACCGAGCCCGTCACGGCCGTCACCCAGTGCAACGACGCGATCAACGGCGGCGGCGGCACGTTGCGCTGCAGCGTCCGGGTGACGAACAACTTCAGCGGTCCCGGGGCGGCGCCGACGGCGGTGACCGTGAACCAATGCGTCGGGTCCGGGGACGACGTTGCGAACACCTGCGATCCGTTCCCGGCCACGACCTCTGGCGCCACGGTCACCCAGTGCAACGGTTCGGCCAATGGCGGGACCCTCGTCGAGCTCACCTGCACCGCGACCGGCACGCAGTCGGCGGGCCTGGCCGTGACGATCAATCAGTGCAACGGGTCGGCGAACGGCGGCGGGGCGCTCGTCATCTGTTCCGCCGAGATCGAGAACAATGTCGCTGCGCCTCCGGCTTCGGCTGCGCCATCGGCCCCGGTGCTGAGCGCGCCGCCGACGGACACGGTGGCCGCCGCGGTCGTCGCATCGGATGCGAACGCCTGGACGACGAATTCTCTCCTGGCCCTGCTCCTGCTCGCGGTCGTCATCGGGGCCGCGACGATCCCGCTGGCGCGCCGCCGCTGAGCACCCGCCGGCACCCTTTGTCAATCGTGCTCTGATGTGATTCCCGGACACGTTGTTGACCAGCGTCGACATGGGAGTCTCTCCACCGAGTGACCCGTGGCCGCGCCGCTCGTTGTAGTCGTCGACGAAGCCCGGGAGCGCGGCGAGCCTCGCCTGGTTGGTGTCGTAGCGGCGGACGTAGGCCCACTCGCGGAGGAGGGTCTGGTTGAACCGCTCGGCCTTGCCGTTGGTCTGCGGGCGGAACGGGCGGGTCCGCTTGTGGCGGGCACCGATCTCGGCCAGCGCGTCGGCGAAGGCGAACGACTGAACATAATTCTTCGCGTTGTCGGTCAGGACCCGTTCGATCCGCACCCCGTGGCGGGCGAAGAATGCTGCCGCGTCGAGGAGGAACCTCGCACACGTCGTCCCGCGCTCGTCGCCGAACGAGGCGACGTAGGCGACCCGGCTCATGTCGTCGACCGCGACGTGCAGGTAGTCGTACCCGCTTCCCCTTGTCCGTGGCGTGCCGGTCACGCGCCCAAGCACCCGGTGGCCGCCGCCGTCGGGGATCCGGCCGAGCTTCTTGACGTCGATGTGGAGGAGCTCACCCGGTCGCTCACGGACGTAGCGGATCGGGATGCCGCTCGGGCCGTCCTGGTCGCGCAGCCGGGACAACCCGTGGCGCGTGAGGACGTCGCCAATGGTCGAGCGCGGGATACCGACGATGCGGGCCAGGCGATGCGGCCCGAAGCGATGGGCATGACGTGCCGCGAGGATCGCCTCGACCTGGGTGGCGGGCAGCGACCGCGGCGATCGACGCGGTCGCGAGGTTCGGTCCTCGAGCCCCGCCAGTCCCTCGGCCTCGAACCGGCGCAGCCACTTCCATGCCGTCTGACGGCTGACCCCGAGCATGTCCGCGGCGTGGGCCACGGCCATCCCGTCGACGACGATCCGATTGACGAGGAGTCGCCGGCCGAGCGGCGTCAGCTTCGCCCTAGGATGTGCCACGAGAGCCTCCCGTTCGATGTGAGCTGGATACCCACACCGAGCCTCGGGAGGCTCTCGTTTGTCAACAACCTATTCGTGAATCACATCTAGACCTGCCCAGTCGATCCCGTCGCGGCCGTCAAACATCACCGACCCCGCCGCGTTCGACGAACCGACCGAAGCCGCGATCGCCGACCGCCACGCCGTCGCGGATCACGGGCCGGCCACGGACGAACACGCTCCTGACCGCGCCATGAACCGCGAGGCCCTCGTATGGGGTGAAGTCGCTGGTGTGATGAAGGTCGGCGGCGCGGATCGTCCGGCGGGCTGTCGGGTCGAACAGGACGAGGTCGGCGTCGCGGCCGACCTCGATTGCGCCCTTACGAGTCAGCCCGAACCGGCGCGCCGGCGTCGTCGCAAGGAGGTCGACCATCCGCTCGACGGGGATGCGACCGGTCGCCACGCCTTCGCCATACACGACCGACAGGAGCGTCTCGATCCCGGGCGCACCGTTGCTGATCCGCTCGAAGCTGACGCCCCGTCCGGCCTCGCCCTTTTCGACGGCGACCCGGTCCGGGACGTGGTCGGTGGCGATCAGCGACAGGTCGTCGGTCGCCAGGCCGGCCCACAGCGCAGCCCCATCGGCAGCCGGGCGGAGGGGAGGCGAGATGACCGACTTCGCGCATTCGAGGGGATCGGGTTCGTCGTACCGGGCGTCGGTCAGGGTCAGGTAGTGGGGGCACGTCTCGGCGCTCGCCCGGACGCCGCTCGCCCGGGCGTCCGCCACGTGCCGTAGGGCGGCGGCACAGGACAGGTGGACGACGTGGATCGGCGCGTCGGCCGCTCGTGCGAACGCCATCGCCCGGTGGGTCGCGACGGCCTCGGCCTCGGTCGTCCGCGTGGCAGCGTGGTGACGTGGTGACGTATCACCATGCTGAAGCGCTGCTGCGACGGCGGCGTCGATCAGGACCGGATCCTCGCAGTGGACCTCGAGCATCCCGCCACGCTCGCCCAGGATCCGCAGCGCGTCGAAGATCGCGCGGTCCGCGAGGCGGAAGTCGAAGACCATGAACGCCTTCGCGGTCGGGACGCCCGCGTCGACCATCGCCGGCAGCTCGGCGAGCGGGTCGTCCATCCCGCCGAGGATTGCCGGGCTCAGCGCGTAATCGATTGCGCTGTCACCGGCCGTCACCCGCCGGAACTCGTCGATCCCGGCGAGGATCGACCGATGGGCTGCCGGCGACGATCCCGTCCCGGGGGTGTTGAAGGCGAGAAACGTCGTCGTTCCGCCAAACCCCGCCGCGAGCGAGTCCTGGAAGAAGCGGTCGGGCTCGGCATCGGACGCGACCCGGGTGTGGGTGTGGACGTCGACGCAGCCCGGCAGGACGAGCAGCCCGTCGGCCGCGACCACCTCGCGTGCAGCGCCCGCGAGAGCCGACAGATCCGGCTCGACCGCCTCGATCACCCCGCCCCGAACGGCGACGTCGGCTCGCCGCGAGCCTGCCGCGGTGACGACCGTCCCGCCCAGCACGAGAAGGTCCGGCCCGAGCCGCTCGATCGTCGTCGTCACCCGCCGAGCATAGCGAGCAACGATGCGGTCCCGCGCTCGACTCGGTCGGTCGGCGGTCAGCCCGGCGCGACCGGCGTGTCGAGGATCGCCTGGAGGACCGGATCGCGGCCGGCGAAGTAGTCGGCCGACGAGAGATCGGCGGCGATGGCCGGCTCGATCGTGATCCGGCGGTCCTCGGCCGTGCTCCGCTCCCAGTAGCGGGTGGCCATGTATACGGCCTGGCCGCCCGACGGAAGGTCAATGCGATCGACATCGGCGTAGAGGTTCGGGCTGCCGCCGAGCGCCTCGCCCGCGAATGTCACGGCCGTCTCGTGCTCGAGGTCCGTCGCGAAGTTGGCCGCCGCCGAGAACGTGATCCGCCCCAACATGACGAACAGCCGGCCGGGACGATTGATCGCCGGTTCGCGCAGCGCGAAGTCGATCGGGCCGAGGGTGTTGTTCTCGCCGCCGCCGTTGTGCCGGAGGTCGACCACGACCCGGGCGACGTCGTCCCGCTTCGCCCGGGCGAGGATCGCGTCAACGATGGTGGTGACCCCGCCCTCGACTTGGTTGTACTGGACGTACAGGGTCCGCGAATCCGCGAAGTATTCCCACCGGGAACCACCCGTTCCTTCGTCGTTCGGTGCACCGGACGCATCGATCGGCGCCTGACGCGGCCTTCGTTCGTCAGTTGACCCGCTGGGCGCATCCTGATCGGCTGAGTGGCGGTCGCGACTCAGCCCCCGCCGCAATCTCGACCCCGGCCGGCGTCGTCATGCCCGTCCATCAGTCCACTTCGCGGATCACGATCTCCTGGGCGCCTTCCCAGAGGCAGCGTCGTCCGATCTCGCGCAACCGGTCCGCCCAACCCTCGTCCGGGACAATCGAGGCGAAGTGGTTGGCCGCCAGCGATCCGACCTTCGACGCCGTCTGGCACGCCCCATAGGGGAAGAAGATCTCGCACTCGCTGATGCCACCCGGGTACATCGCGAGCATTCCGGGCGCCGGATGCGACGTGTGGTTCTCGTAGTCGATGCCCGGTCGGAAGTCGCCATACGGGATCCACGTCGACTCGCCCGACCAGCGGCAGTGGATCAGCTTCGAGGTGATCGGCAGCATTCGCCGGATCGCTGCGATGGTCTGGGGCGCCTCGGGCTCCCAGCGGGCGGTAAAGTGGAGGTCACCGACCTCGATCTGCAGGGTCGTCATGTGCGGAGGATAGCGGTGGCCGATGGCGCCGGACCGACCATCTCGACCCATGTCCTCGACACCGAGCGGGGGCTGCCGGCCGAGGGTATCCGGGTCACGCTGTCGCGGTTGGACGTCGGCACGGCTCCGATCCGGATGACCCAGGCCCTGACCGACGGCGACGGCCGGATCCGGGACCTCCTCGAGCGCCCCCTGGTCGCCGGGGACTACCGGCTCGAGTTCGAGATCGGGCGCGAGGACGATGCGTTCTTCCGGCGGGTCGCGGTCGATCTCCGGATCACCGACACGGCGCGCAGCTATCACGTCCCGCTCCTCCTCGCGCCGTACTCGATGACGACGTACCGCGGCAGCTGAATGGACATCGCCACGCTCGACGCCCTGCCCGAACCGGCGTTCGTCGCGGCCGCGGCTCCCTGGTTCGAGGGCGCGCCGCGGTTCCTCGCCCGGCTGGCGGCCGCGCGCCCATTCGGTGACGAATCGACGCTCTTCGCCCGCGCCGCCGGGATCGCCGCGGCGATGCCCGAGAACGAGCAGCTCGAGCTGATCGACGCCCATCCCCGGCTCGGCGCCCCGCCGGCGTCCGTGTCGGCCGCCTCGTATCGCGAGCAGGGCTACGACCGCGAGACGAGCGCCGCGATCGCCGACCTCGAGCGCCTCAACGCTGCGTACGAGACCCGCAACGGCTTCCGTTTCTGCGTGTTCGTCAACGGCCGGTCGCGGCCGGAGCTCGTGCCCGTCCTCGAGGCCGCACTCGATGCCGACCGCGCCGCCGAGATCCGGCGGGCCGTGGCCGACGTCGTGGCGATCGCCCACGATCGCTATCGAACGCTGGCCGAGCCCGTGGAGGTCAAACGATGATCGAGGTCGGCTCGAACTCGTACGGCAAATCCGCCATTCGGCTCGTCAAGGTCGTCCGCGGCGAGACGCCCCATCGGGTCCGCGACCTGACGATCGCGATCGCGCTCGAAGGGGACTTCGCCGCGTCCTACCGCACCGGCGACAACAGCGCGGTCATTGCGACCGACACGATGAAGAACACCGCCTACGCGCTGGCGGGCGACTACCTGACCGGTGCGATCGAGGACTTCGCGATCGTCCTCGGCCGGCACTTCCTCGACTCGGGGAAGGAGGTCGAGCGGGCGCGCGTCACCATCGAGGAACATGCCTGGCGTCCGATTGGCGCCGCGCCCGACGCGTTCACCCGCGACACGTCGGAGACGCGCACCGCGGTCGTCGTCGTCGGCCCGGACGGAACGAGCGTCCGGGCCGGGATCGACGGCCTGTCGGTCATGAAGACCACCCGTTCGGCGTTCAGCGGCTTCCCGCGCGACCGATTCACGACCCTCAAGGAAACGGACGATCGGATCATGGCCACCAAGGTCAGCGCGTCGTGGGCGTACGAGCCGGCGGCGGCGGTCGACTTCGAGCGCTCGTACGGCGCCGTCCACGAGACGTTCCTCGCGGTGCTGGCCGACCACCACTCGGTGTCGGTCCAAGCGTCGATCTGGATCGTCGGCCAGGCCGTCCTGGAGCGCCACGCGGAGGTCTCCGAGATCTCGATGTCGCTGCCCAACCTGCACCACTGGACCTATGACCTCGCCCAGTTCGGGATCGAGAACGAGCGTGAGGTCTACATCTCGACGACCGAGCCGCACGGCCTGATCGAGGCGACGATCCGCAGGTCGGACGCCGCGCCGGGCTGAGCCCGCCGATTCGTCGTGACACGCTAGCTGTCACGGGGCGGCCCGAGGATGAGCGACATGGAAGCCCGAATCCTGCCGCTCCCGACCACCGACATCCGGGTCGAGCCTGACCGGATCGTCATCGACCGGCTCGTCGTCCGTGACCCGTCGCTCGCGGCGATCGTGGCCGAGCATCCGGCCGAGGATCGCCCGGCGTTCCTCGAGCGCGCGCTCCGGATCGGGCTGACCGCGCTCCAGGACGCGACCGTCAGCGTGGACGTCGATCTCGTGCGCGGCGAGTTCGACAAGCTCCTCCGCTCGTCCGAACAGGCGAACGCGAAGGCGGCGGAGGCGCTCGACCAGGTGCTCCGCTCGAACTTCGCCGACGGCGACGGCCGGCTGCCGCGGACGCTCGAGAAGTTCCTCGGCGACCGCGGAGCCCTCCGGATGTTCGTCGGCGAGCTGTTCGACGAGACGAAGCGCGACAGCGCGATCGGCCGGATGCGGACGCTGCTCGGGACGTACTTCGACGGCGACGCTTCGAAGCTCGCCCTGCTCCTCGACCCAACCCGCCAGCACTCCCCGATGCACCAGTTCCGGACCGAGGTCAGCGCCGGCTTCGATAAGCTGAACGACCGCCTGACCGCGATCGAGGCGGCCGCGGCGGCGCGCGGCGCCGAGCGCTCGCGATCCGCGGCGAAGGGCGGCGACTTCGAGGACACCCTCGAAGCGATCCTCGCCGATCTCGCCCGTGGCTCCGGCGACCTGCTCGACCGGACCGGCGGCGAGACGGGCGAACTGCTCCGCTCGAAGAAGGGCGATTTCGTCGTGACGGTCAACCCGGACCGGACCGGTGGAGCCGACGTCCGGGTTGTCGTCGAGGCGAAGGACAGGCCGATGTCAGGTCGGGCGATGCGCGAGGAGCTCCGCGAGGCCAAGGAGAACCGGGCGGCGGCCGTCGCCCTCGTCGTCTTCAGCCCGGCCCACGCGCCGGCAGGCATTGCCCCGTTCGACATCCGGGCCGGCGACGTCTACTGCGTCATCGATCCGGGCGCACCGGATGCGGCGACCCTCGAGGCTGCCCTGCGTCTCGCCCGGCTCCTGGCGATCGCGAGTCGGCGCGAGGTCGAGGCCGAGATCGACGTCGAGGCGGTCCGATCCGCCCTGACCGCGGTTCGCGCCGAGCTCGATGCGCTGAAGGGGATCAAGTCCACGCTGACCTCGATCGCGACGAGCGCGACCGGTCTCCAGGCGGCGATGGACCGGCTCCGCGACGGGGTGATCGCTCGGGTGGCCGAGGCCGAACACGAGATCCGGGCCGCACGGACGGGCGCTCGCTGACCTTCAGTCCCGCGGGACCGTGGCGCTGCTCCGGGACGGACTGGTGTGGTTCCGAGGGGTCGTGAGTGGTTGGGACATGTGGCCCACTCACGCATGGGACCACCGGGTCCTGCCCGGACGCGGCCGGACAGGGGAGACTAAGGTAGCGGCGCAGGATCGGATCCGAGGGAGTCCAGCGCGTCGCACGTGAACCGATCCTCGCCGGAGAACCGTCATGCGCCAGATCCTCGTCGTCGTCGCCGCCGTCGCCCTGCTGCTCTCAACGGTCGGCGGCGCAGTCGGCGCTGAGCCGGGGGCGCCGCTCCGGCCGGCCCCGATCGCGGACTCGGAGCC
>JALYPW010000029.1 GCA_030856145.1 Chloroflexota bacterium
GGCCTCAGGCGACGACGGCCTCGGACGATGACGAACGCTCGCGGACCCAGGCCGACCCGATCAGGACGATCGTGAACACGAGGTCCAGCCAGGCGAGCCCGACGAGAATCGCGCCCAGCGTCCCGTAGACGAGGTTGGCGCCGAAGATCCGCGGCGTGACGAAGACGAAGACCCGGGTCAGGACGACCAGGGCGATGGCCCCGACGATCGCCGGCGTCGCGATCGCCGACCAGCTCGGTTGACTCACCGGGACCAGCCGGTACACGGCGGCGAGGGCCGCCCCACCGAGCAGCGGCGGCAGGAGTGCGAGGAGCAGGTCGTAGACGGGCCGGGCGCCACCCGATGCCCCGGACACCTCGACCGCAATCGACAGCAGCGGCGTCGCGAGGACGGCCGCCAGGAGGATCCCGCCGAGCACGACGATGGACCCGATCCGGCGCGCTGTCCGCCGGATCAGGCTGCGTCGCGGGGAGCCGAGATCCATCTGGGCGATGCCCGACTCGATCGCGGCGAACAGCCGGGACGTGCCCCACGCGGCGAGGGCGAGACCGACGAAGGACAGCGACGGCGATGCCTTGGCGAGGCCGCCCACGATCTCGTCGACGACGCCGGCCAGCGGCGGCACGATCGATGCGATCGATCGGATCAGGTCTGCCCGGCTCGCCGGGTCGTTGAGGACAATGCCCGCGAGGCCGGTCGCGAGAAGGCCCAGCGGGATCAGGGCGAGGACGGCGTTGTAGGCGATCCCGGCGGCGAGCAGCCCACCGTCGGCGGCGGCGAACCGATCGAGAACGCCACGGGCGGTGGTGACCCGCGGCAGGCCGATGAGCCGGGTCACCCCGGCGACGGCCCGGTCGCGCACGACCGATCGACTCGTCGGACGCGGGACCTGCCCGTCGCTCGTCAGCCTCGAAGCTCCTCGAACAGGGCCGGCTGAAGGTCGGTGGCGCGGACCCGGCGCGGCGCCGCGATCAATGCCTTCACCTCGCCCCGTCGGACGAACCGCCGGCCGCCGAGCTTGATGCTCTGGAGCTTTCCGGTCCGAGCCCAGGCCCCGATCGTGGCCGGCTTGAACCGGATGTTGGCGGCCTCGAGGATCGCGGCCGCCTCGCTCAGGCTGATCCAGTCGGCTGCCGACGTCGGCACGTCAGTCGCCGGCCGATCCGGACGACGTTGAGCCGCCCGAGGACGAGGACGCGTCCTTCGACGAGGACGAGCCATCGGACGAGGACGATCCGCTCGACGAGGACGAGCCGCTCGACGAGGACGACGAGCTGCCCGATCCGCCGGACGACGACGCTGACGACAACTCCTTCGCCGAGCGATCGGTCGAGCCGCCGTCCTTCTTGGCGTCCTTGGTGGACGCCGCCGATCCATCCTTGGCCGCGCCCTCGCCGGAGCTCGACGTGTCCGACGACGATCCGTCGTCGCTCGATCCGGACGCCGCCCGTGTGCTCGAGCGCGAGGCCGATCGATCCTTCTTCGCCCAGCCCGTGCCCTTGAAGTGAATCGAGGGCGCCGAGAAGGCCTTGCGGACCGGCGCCGCGCCGCAGACCGGGCACGTGGTCGGCCCGTCGGCGGTGACGCCGTGGATCACCTCGAATCGATGGTCGTTCGGGCAGAGGTAGTCGTAGGTGGGCATCGGTGGTGTCGGGCGGTCCTCGTCGTCAGCCGCGGAGGAGGCGCATGCCGCACTTCGGGCAGTAGAAGGCGCGCTCATGAGCTGAGGCGAAGCCGCAATGGGCGCACACGAGGCCGCCCCGACCAGCGGCCGGCACCGGCCGATCCACCGCGGTCAGGCCCAGGGCGTACTGGTTGGCGAGGACGTTCGTGAGGATCCCGGACAGGAGCTTCGAGGCGATCCGGTCTGTGTCGCCGCGAACGCCCTTGCCGCCCCAGCCAACGACCGAGCGGACGATCATGTCGCCAGTCGCCTCGTCCCAGTGGGCAGCCACGCCGCCCACGACCGCGGCGTATTCCGGGTAGCCGCTCGTGTCGACCTCGCCCTCGAGCAGGGTACAGACGAAGGTGTCGAACGCGAGGTCGATCGCGTCGATCGTCTCAAGCACGACGAGGGCATGGCGAGTCACAGGCGAGTGGACGTGGTGAGCGTTGAGCCACTGCATCGCTTCCGACGGCCGGGCGATGACCGGCGTCGCCTGGCTGAACTCGATCGGCAGGGGCTCGACGACCTCGATCTCGGTTCGGGCAAGGCCGTGGAGCATCGACGGCAACTCGGCAAGCGCATTCGGGCCGGTCTGCATCCGGACGCCTTCGCTGGTCTTGCCCGCGTAGTAGAGCTTGAGCTGGAACTCCTGGGCGACGACTTCCTCGGGCAGGGTGATCGGAGCGTGCTGGCTGCGACCGGGCGCCGGCGCGGCGGCGCCTCCCGGCGCAGCGGCTGCCGCGTCAG
>JALYPW010000038.1 GCA_030856145.1 Chloroflexota bacterium
TCGGGGTTCAGTGCGACGTGACCGACCCAGCCTCGCTCGACGCCGCTTTCAAGGCCATCGAAGAGGAGCAGGGCTCAGTCGAGGTGCTGGTGTCCAACGCCGGGATCACCGACGACACGCTGCTCCTGCGAATGAAGGACGAGTCGTTCACCTCGGTGATCGACGCGAATCTGTCCGGGGGCTATCGGGTTGCCAAGCGCGCGGCGGCAAAGATGCTGCGGGCGAAATGGGGACGGATGATCTTCATCTCCTCGGTCGTCGGGCTCAGCGGGTCGGCCGGACAGGTCAACTACGCCGCCGCCAAAGCCGGCCTCATCGGAATGTCGCGTTCGATCGCCCGTGAACTCGGCTCGCGCAACATCACCGCCAATGTCGTCGCACCCGGATTCGTCGACACCGACATGACCCGCGACCTTCCCGAGACGCGGCGGACAGAGATACTCGGTCAGGTACCCCTGGGCAGGTACGCCAGTACGGAAGAGATCGCCGGTGTCGTGACCTTTCTGGCCAGCGACGCGGCGGCCTACATCACCGGGGCAGTGATCCCGGTGGACGGCGGATTGGGGATGGGGCACTGATGGGGATACTCGAGGGCAAGCGCCTGCTGATCGCCGGGGTACTCACCGAAGCCTCGATCGCGTACTCCGCGGCAAAGGTCGCGCAGCAGGAGGGCGCCGAGTTGGTGCTGTCCAACTTCGGACGGGCACTCAAACTCACCGAGCGGATCGCAAAGCGGCTGCCACAGCCGGCACCGGTGATCGAGCTCGATGTCAGCAACGACGAGCACCTGGCCACCCTGGCCGAGCGCGTCGGTGAGCACCTGGACGGCCTGGACGGTGTCCTGCACTCGATCGGGTTCGCACCGCAGAACGCCCTCGGGGATGCGTTCACCGAGACGCCGTGGGGCGACGTCTCCACCGCCGTCCAGATCTCCACTTGGTCCTTCGCCGCCCTGACCCATGCCTGTCGGCCGCTGTTCGGGGAGAAGGCCTCGGTGGTCGGCCTCACCTTCGACGCCTCGCGGGCATGGCCGGTGTACGGCTGGATGGGCGTTGCCAAGGCCGGACTCGAGTCCACCGCGCGCTACCTGGCCCGGGAACTCGGCCCGGACGGGATCCGGGTCAACCTCGTCGCGGCCGGTCCGCTGAGGACGATGGCGATGAAGTCCATCCCCGGATCCGAGCAGTTCGAGGACGCCTGGGCCCAACGCGCCCCGCTGGGTTGGGATGTCAACGACAACGGTCCGGCCGGTAAGGCCTGTGCGGTGCTGTTGTCGGACTGGTTCGGCGCCACGACCGGTGAGATCGTGCATGTCGACGGGGGCTACCACGCGATCGGCGCCTGACCAACCAGCGGTGTCGGACAACGACGACGACGACGGCAACGCCGTACTCCTCTTGTCCTTCGGAGGTCCCGAGGGTCCCAACGACGTTCTTCCGTTCCTGGAGAACGTGACCCGCGGCAGGGGTATCCCACGTGAGCGACTGGCGTCAGTGGCAGCGCACTACCAGCACTTCGGTGGAGTGAGCCCGATCAACGAACAGAACCGGCTGCTGCGCCGCGCAATCGAGGCCGAACTGACTTCGCGCGGGCGCCCGCTGCCGGTCTACTGGGGCAACCGCAACTGGGCGCCCTACGTCCAGGACGTCGTGGCGCGGATGGCCGCCGACGGCATCAACCGGGCGGTCGCGTTCGCTACCTCGGCGTACTCCTCGGCCTCCGGCTGCCGGCAGTACCACGAGGACATCGCCCGCGCCAGACAGGCGACCGGACCGACGGCGCCGGCCATCGAGAAACTGCCGCACTTCTTCGATCAACCAGGTTTCATCACCGCCAACGCCGATGCGCTGCGGGCGGCGCTGGCTCGGCTACCTGTGGGCTTGGCCGATCAGGCGGCGATCGTCGCGACCGCGCACAGCATTCCGGCTTCGATGGCGATGGTCGCCGGGCCAGACGGGGGGCTGTACGAGAAGCAGCTGCACGCCACAGCTCGCGCCGTTGTGGATGCCGTCAACCCTGGTCGAGCGGTCGACCTCGTCTGGCAGAGCCGCAGCGGGCCGCCGCAACTGCCGTGGCTGGAGCCCGACATCAACGATCACCTGATCCGACTTGCCGGCCAGGGCGTCCCAGCCGTTGTCCTTTGCCCGATCGGGTTTGTCAGTGACCACATCGAGGTCCGCTGGGATCTGGACAACGAGGCCCGCGAGACGGC
>JALYPW010000060.1 GCA_030856145.1 Chloroflexota bacterium
CGCTGCTCGGCGATGACCGGGCGACGTTCGTCGCGCCGCATCTCGCGACGCTGATGGACGCCGGCGACGATCCGGCGACCGCCGATCTCGATCCCGACGCGGACGCCGTCGCCGTCCTCACCGTTCACAAGGCGAAAGGCCTCGAGTTCCCGATCGTCTACCTGCCGGGCCTCGTCGCGGGCCGGTTCCCGATCGCGAGCCGACGCGACCCGCTGGCCCTGCCCGCCGCCCTCGGCGACCAGGCCGATGCTCCCGATGAGGAGGTCCAGCTGCGCGAGGAGCGCCGCCTGTTCTACGTGGCGATGACCCGCGCCCGCGACGAGCTCATCCTGTCCCATGCGGTCGACTACGGCGGCGTCGGGGTCCGCCGGCTGTCGCCGTTCGTCCTGGAGGCGCTCGACCTGCCGCCGACCGCGGTCGCACCGGCCGTTCGCTCGTCGAGCGCGATCGATCGGATCGAGGCCGCCGGGGCCGCGCCGACCCCCGGCCGTCCGAGCGGCCCGCGCGCCCCGAGCGACGAGCCGCTCACCCTGTCCTTCTCGGCGATCGATGCGTACCTCAGCTGTCCCCTCCAGTACAAGCTCGGGCACGTCGTCCGGCTGCCGGTGGCGCCGCACCACGCGATGATCTACGGCTCGGCTCTCCATCGGGCCGTCCAGGAGTTCCATCGCCGTCACGCTCGCGGCGAGGTGATGACCGAGGATGAGCTGATGGCCGCACTCGATTCCGCATGGACGAACGAAGGGTTCCTGTCCCGCGAGCACGAGGACGCGCGCCTCGAGGCGGGGCGGGCGACGCTTCGCCGGTTCCGGGCAGCCCAGCTGGAGCCCGGGGCGGTCATCCCGGCATACGTCGAACGTGAGTTCAATTTCTCGCTCGACGGCGACCGGATCCGGGGGCGCTGGGATCGGGTGGACATCGAGCCGGCCAACCCCGCCACGTCGACCGGCGACGAGCCGATACAGGCGCCGCACGCCGACACGATCGCGCCGACTCTCGAGCTGACCGGTCGCGAACGGGTGACGATCACCGACTACAAGACGAGCGACGTCCGGGACCCGGTCAAGGCCCGCCAGCGGGCACGCGAGTCGCTTCAGCTCCAGATCTACGCGATGGCCTACGAGGCGATTGCCGGCCGCCTACCCGATGCCGTCCAGCTCCACTTCCTCGACACCGGGGTGACCGGTCGGGCGGACATCGACCCCAAGCGGATGGCCAAGGGGCGGGCGAAGATCGCCGCCGCCGCCGCCGGGATCAAGGCCCACGACTTCACGCCGCGCCCGGACCGCAACACCTGCGGCTACTGCCCGTTCAAGACGATCTGCCCGTCCAGCGTCGCGCCGTGACACGTGCCCCGGCCCGGATCGCGGCGATCACCTTCGATTTCGGCAACACGCTCGTGCCGGTTGGTCGGACCGCGCTCCGGACTGTGGTCGAGAGGACTGTGGACGCAATCTGCGAGCGGTCACCGGGCCTCGATCGGACGGCGTTCCTCGACGCCTGGGCCGACGAGCGCGAGCGCCAGTTCCGCGAAGAGGTGCCGCAGTTCCGCGAGGTCGACCTGGAGGAACGGGTGGTTCGCGTGTTCGCCCGGATAAGGGGCGGGGTGTCGCCGCCGGGCCGGGATGAGCGCTGGGACCAGGACGAGGCGGCACGCCACTCGGATCCGGCCGAGGTCTCGGCCGCGATCGACGACTACAGCCGGGCCTTCGTCGAGGGGCTGCCGTCCGATCCGGGCATCGGTCCGATGCTCGCCCGCCTGTCGGACGCCCACGACCTGGCCATTCTGAGCAACTGGCCGCTCGCCGCGACGATCGATCGATACGTTGAGGCCCATGGGTGGCTGCCTCACCTGCGGGCGATCGTCGTCAGCCAGCGGGTCGGGACGATCAAGCCGCACCCGGCGATCTTCGCCGCGGCGCGATCCGCCCTGGGCGATCCGCCGCTCGCATCGATCCTGCACGTCGGCGACGACTGGGCGGCTGACGTGGTGGGCGCCGTCGCGGCCGGCTGGCGGGTCGCCTGGGTCCGGGATCGGCCGGCCGACTCGCCGCTGCCATCGAGCGTGCCTGACGCCTCGGTCGAGCCCGAGTTCGTCATCGACACCGTGGCCGATCTCGAGCGCGCCCTCAGCAAAGGAGCGGGCCCGCGCTGATAGGGCATTCGCCCGATTGGCCGGGGCGTGGCGCGGTGCGAGGATGCACCGCCCGCCAGTGGGCGGCT
>JALYPW010000065.1 GCA_030856145.1 Chloroflexota bacterium
GATCCCGGCCCAGGCGGATCTCGACGACCTCGTCACGATGAACGCCGGCCTCGACGGCGATCCGCGGGAAGCGGACGGGGCGAAGGGGACGAGCGGGCGGGGACGTCCGATCTCGATCGACTGGGCGAACGTGGAGGGCGTCCTCGCCCGCTATGACTCTGGCACGGCTGTCAATGTCGCCCAGATCGTCGGCAACACGCCGCTCCGGATCGCCGCCCTCGGCTGGGACGATGTCGCCACGACCCCGGCGGCAACGAACAATCAGCGGGCGCGACTCCGCGAGGCAATGGAGCAGGGTGCGTTCGGGGTGAGCAGCGGCCTCGACTACCCGCCCGGCGCCTACGCCACGACCCAGGAGCTGGCCGACCTCGCCAGCGAGGCTGCGAAGCTCGGCGGCATCTACCACACCCACGTCCGCTACGCCCTCGGCGATCGATTCCTCGACCCGTTTCGCGAGGCGATCGAGATCGGGCGACGCGGCGAGGCGCCGGCCCACATCACCCACTTCTACCATCGGGCGACGTTTCCGGGGACGCCCGACCAGATGCTCGAGCTGGTGGACGACGCGACGGCCGCCGGCCAGGACGTCAGCTTCGATCTCTACCCGTCCGAATGGGCGAGCACCCGACTCCTGATCCTGATTCCGATCTGGGTCCTGGAGGGCGGTCCGCGCCGGACGAAGGAGCGCCTCGCCGACCCCACGGTCCGCCAGCGTATCCGCGAGGACCTCAAGGAACGCGGCCAGCTCTTCGCCGGCAGCGGCGGGATCCGCGATGTCCGGATCGGCTACCTCCGCCGGCCCGAGAACCTGCACTGGGAAGGCCGCACGCTCGGCGAGCTGATCGACGCCGCCGGCACGGACCCGGTCGACGCGCTGTGCGAGCTCCTCCTCGCCGAGGATCTCCGCCCCAACGAGGTCACCCCCGGCCCGAACCTCGCGGGCACACGCCGCTTCCTCCGCCACCCCGGCGCGATGATCGGGACCGACAGCGTCTTTGTCGGGGCGAACCCCAGCCCCCGGACATACGGCAGCTTCCCGCGGATCCTCGGCCAGTTCGTCCGCGACGAGGCGCTGCTCGGTCTGGAGGAGGCGATCCACCGGATGACCGGGATGCCGGCGGCGCGCCTCGGCCTCACGACCCGCGGCACGATCCGCGACGGAGCGGTCGCCGACCTCGTGATCTTCGACCCGCTGACGGTCCGGAGCGACGCGACGATCGACGACCCGACGGTCGAGCCACAGGGGATCGATCACGTCATCGTCGCGGGGACCTTCGTGATCGAGGATGGGCGACAGACCGGGGCTCGACCGGGTCGGGGCATCCGCCGGGGCCAGGACTGAACGAGCCGGATCAGGCCCCGGACGTCTGGAGCGCCGGCGTCAGCCCGTCGCGTCCATCGGTCGCCAGGACCGGAGGGCTGGGCTCGAACCGGCGGCGCTCTGCGTAGAGCCGCCGTTCTGCCTCGAGAAACGCGGCTTCGCCGGGCCGGTCGGCCTGGATCTCGGCCCAGCCGATCGACAGGCGCAATGCGACGGCACCGGCCGCGAGCCAGAGGTCGCAGCCCGACCGGATCCGCTCGACGTAGTTGATCGCCTGGACCTCGTCTGTCTCGACGAGCAGGACGCCGAAGCGCGTCGGGGAAAGGCGGGCCAGGCGGTCCGCCGCCCGGGCATGGCGGCGAAGCGTACCGACGACCGGGGGCAGGAGCCGCTGGGCTGCGGCAGGCCCGACCCGCTCGGCCAGGCGATCGATACCCGAGAGCTCGACGACGACGATCGTCGTGGGGTGGCGATAGCGCTTGGTCCGGGCCGATTCCTCGGCGAGCCACGTGCGCCACGACTCCAGCGACGCCAGCTCAGGCAGGGCCACGACCGAACCACCTTCGTCATCCGCGGTGCGGCCGTTCGTCGCATGTCCCGCGGCGGCATCGGGGAACCACGGCCGGCCGGCGTCGACAGGACTGCCGGTCGGGCGCCGAATCCCGCTGGCCTCGACCGCCGCGGCATGCCTGCTCGCGGTCCGGCGGCGGGCAAGCCCGCGGATTGCCGGAGCCAGGATCAGCGCGACGATGATGATCCCGTTGACGGCGAGCCCGACGAAGAGGACGTTGAGAAACTCCTGGGTCATCGGATGAGTGCTCCCGGATGAACATCGATCTTGAGATGAAACGGATGGAACCGACGCACCCGACGATACGCGCCGGATCGGCGCCATGACGATGGTTACACGGCCTCCTGCCCCGACTTCCCGGTGCGACCCGACACCGCCCGGTCCGGTTGGCGGGACAGCGATCGGGTCCGGCGCCGAGCGGGGCGGTGGGGCCCGGTGGGCGGCGGTCCGGATTGGTCCGGGGACGATCGCCGGGTGGTACGCTCGGATTCCATGAAGGACGCCCGCCCGATGAAGGACGCCCGCCCGCGATGACGATCCGGACTTCGCCCAGCCGGACCACCACACCGGTCAGCCCGCAGCGACGGGCGCCCGACGCCCTGATCGTCGAGCGCGGCGCCGTCGTTCCCGGTCGCGCCCGGACTGCCGCGCCCCTCCGGCGTGAGGGTCCGGCCAAGCTCACCGGCGAGGCGAAGTATGCCGACGACCTCGTCTTCCCGGGCGCCTGGTACGGGGCCACGATCCGCTCGAGCGACGCCCACGCCCGCTTCGACGGCTTCGACCTCGACCCCGCCCTTGACTGGTCCAGGATCGCGGTGGTCACCGCCCAGGACATCCCCGGCGACAACATCGTCAGCCTGATCAGCGATGACCAGCCGGTCCTCGTCCCGGTCGGTGGCGAGATCCAGCACCACGCCGAGCCACTCGTCCTTCTTGCCGCGGCCGACCGCGAGACCCTCCGTCGCGCCCGCCACGGCGTGACGGTCCGGACGTCGCCCCTCGCCGCCGTCTTCGATCCGCTCGAGAGCGAGCACGTCTTCGCCCACTACGAGATCAACGCGGGCGACCTCGACGCGGGGTTCGCCGCAGCCGACCTCATCCTCGAGGGGACCTACCGGGTCGGACACCAGGAGCAGCTCTACATCGAGAACAACGCGATGATCGCGGTCCCCCGCGAGGACGGCGGGGTCGCGGTCCACGGCTCGCTCCAGTGCCCGTACTACATCCACAAGGCGATGAAGCGCTCGCTCCGCCTGAGCAGCGAACAGGCCCGGGTGGTCCAGGCCGAGACCGGCGGCGGCTTCGGCGGCAAGGAGGAGTACCCCTCGATCGTCGCCCTCCACGCCGCGCTCCTCGCGCTGAAGGCCGCCAAGCCGGTCCGGATGATCTACGACCGCCACGAGGACCTCGCCGCAACCACCAAGCGCCACCCCGCGGTCGTGACGCACCGGACCGGGCTCAAGCTCGACGGCACGCTCGTCGCCCAGGACATCGAGGTCGTGATGGACGGCGGCGCGTATTGCACCCTGACGCCGGTCGTGCTCAGCCGCGGCGCGCTCCACTCCGGTGGACCATACCGCTGCCCGAACGTCCGGATCCGCGCCCGCGCGACGAGGACCAACACCCCGCCCAACGGCGCGTTCCGCGGCTTCGGGGCACCCCAGACCGAGTTCGCCGCCGAGGTCCAGCTGGGCCGCGCTGCCGAGGCGCTCGGGATCAGCCCGCTCGAGATCCGCCGGCGCAACCTGTACCGGATCGGCGACGAGACGCCGACCGGCCAGATCCTGAGCGAGTCCGTGGCGGCCGAGGAGGTCCTGGAGCGGGCCGCCGAAGCCGCCGAGTTCGAGCGCGTCGCGGCGCGGACGGCGAAGGCGCGCGTCCGCCGAGCC
>JALYPW010000096.1 GCA_030856145.1 Chloroflexota bacterium
GTTCCCGGCCGTCAACGCCGGACTCGCACCTGCAGCCCCGGCGCCGGCCGGCGCGGCCTACCCGCGCGAGGCCTGTCGGTGACCGAGCGTCTCGCCCGACTCTCGTACTTCTTCCCGGCCCACAACGAGGAGGCCAACCTCGAGGGCCTCGTCAACGAGGCCCTCGAGACCCTGCCGAGCCTGGCCGACACGTTCGAGATCGTGATCGTCAACGACGGCTCGCGCGACGCGACCGGCCGGATCGCCGATGAACTGACCGGCGCCCACCCGGGGATCGTCCGGGCCGTCCACCATCCGACGAACCTGGGCTACGGAGCCGCCCTCCTCTCCGGCTTCCAGGCCGCCCGGCACGACCACGTCGCTTTCACCGACGGCGACCGCCAGTTCCGGGTCGCCGATCTCGGGGCTCTGATCGAGCGGATGGCTGCCGCCGATCAGCCGGACGCGGTCGTCGGGTTCCGGATCAAGCGCGCCGATCCGCTCGTCCGGACCCTCTACGCGCGCGCCTACCGGCTCGCCAACCGGATCTTCTTCGGGCTGCGCGTCCGCGACGTGGACTGCGCCTGCAAGCTGTTCAGGCGGTCGGCGCTCGAGGGGGTCGGGGTCGAGTCGGGCGGTGCCTTCTTCTCGGCCGAGCTGCTCATCAAGCTCCGGGCCGCCGGCAGGTCCGTCGCGGAGGTCGGCGTCCCACACTACGCCCGGACCGCCGGCTCGCCGACGGGCGCCAAGCCGTCGGTCGTGCTCCGGGCCGTGCGCGACTTCTGGCTGCTCCGGCTGCGGCTGTGGGCGAACGGCCGGCAGGTCCTGAAGCGGGGCAAACCCATCCTCGGCTGAGAGCGGGCCGCCGCTAGCTGTCGGACCTCCGCGTCCGGCCCTCGCCGGTGTTCGGGTCGACGTCGAGCGAGTTCACGAAGTCTCGAAAGATGTCGAGCCGAGGATCGACGATCCGCTCGCCCGTGGGCTCGAGCGGCGACCCCTCCGGATCGACGTCGCCGTCGTCATCGCCGGTCGCGGTCAGGTCGCCGCCGAGCGCCGCCGCCTCGAGGACGGCCTCGCTCGCGAAGATCCGGCCGCCGGTCCGGACCGCCAGGGCAAGCGCGTCGGACGGCCGCGAATCGATCTCGAACGTGGTGCCGTCGCGCTCGAGGTGGAGGCGGGCGTGGTACGTCTCCTCGGCAAGGGTCGAGATCACGACCCGATCGACCCGGACGCCAAGGCTCTCGAGGGCGGTCGCGAACGTGTCGTGGGTGAGCGGCCGGTCGGCAGTCAGGCCCTGGAGCTTCATCGCGATCGCGCTTGCCTCCCACGGCCCGATCCAGATCGGGAGGTAGCGCTCGTGCTCGCGCTCCTTGAGGATCACGACGTGGCGGCTCGAGAGCATGTGGACTCGGACGCTCTCGACCGTCATCTCGACGAGCCCGTTGCTGGCGTGTGGCTCCTCGCTGGCCATGGCCGGATTATCCCACGCCGACCCGACCCGACGGCTGGCCCGCGCGCCCGCTCCATCCACCGACGGATCGGACCAGCAGCCCGATGACCAGGCCCGCGACGAACCCCCCGATGTGGGCGAAGAAGGCCACCCCGCCGTCGGCGGATGCGCTGAGCGAGCCGACCCCGCTCAGGAGCTGGAGGACGAACCACAGGCCGAGCACGATGACCGCCGGAACGTTGAGCAGCTGGTAGAAGAACACGAGGAACACCAGCGACAGGACGCGGGCGCCCGGATAGAGCACGAGGTAGGCGCCGAGCACGGCGGCGATCGCCCCGGAGGCGCCGATCAACGGTGTCGTGGACCCGGGCGCGATCCAGACCTGGCTCAGGGCCGCCACGAGGCCGCCGATCAGGTAGAAACCCAGGAACCGGAGCCGCCCGAACCGGTCCTCGATGTTGTTGCCGAAGATCCACAGGTACAGCATGTTGCCGCCGAGGTGGAGCCACCCGCCGTGAAGGAACAGGTGGCTGAACAGCGCGACCATGGCTTGCCCCAGGCCGGCGACTCCCGTCCCGGTAGCGCCCGTGAGATCACCCGGGACCAGGCCGTAGGTGAGGAAGAGCCGCTCCAGGCCTCCTTCGCCGTCGCTCGCCTGGATCCAGAGCTCGAGCCCGAACGCCAGGCAGCACAAGGCGATGATCAAGTAGGTGACGATCGGCCGGCGACGGGTCGGGTTCGCGTCCCGGAGCGGGATCACGGGCTGGCGGTCGGTCGTGCGGATGCCCTGCCGGAGGCGGACGGCGAACCGGCGGGCGTCGAGGGACCGGCCGAGCCCGACGGACGCGGGCTGCCGCTGGGGACGTCGGGGACGGCCTCGAGCACGGCCGACATGACCGCGTCCTTCGTCGCCCAGACGAGCGTCGCCGGCGCGCCCGGCTCGGGCGCCGGGATCACGTACATGCCCCGGATGTCGGCCCACGCGGGATTGCCGCCGACGAGCCGGTACTGCTCCACGAATGTGCCCTTGGCCTTGTCTATCCCGACGATCCGGCTGCTCTCCGGATCCCACGCGTACAGCAGCCCGATCCGCTTGTCGGTCCCGGTCGCGATCAGCTGGTACGAGGCGGTCGGCCGGAGCAGGACGTCGCCTTCGGGCGAGAAGTTCGTGGCGCCGGCCGGAGTCGCACTCCAGCCTTCGCTCTTGCCGCCCACGAACCGGACGAGCTGGCCGCCGTCGACGACGAAGATGTCGCCGTCGATCAGCAGGTCGGTCACCTTGGACATGTCGCGGCCGACCGCCAGTCGCTTCTGCGGGTTCGATGGGAAGCCGCTGCCGTCGCTGGCTGGCGAGTACGCGAGGATGTTCTCCTCCGACGGGTCCACGACGTACAGGCTGTAGAGGCCCTG
>JALYPW010000124.1 GCA_030856145.1 Chloroflexota bacterium
GTTCGTCGGGCGCGGCGGACCGCGCCGGGGACGTGCGATCAGGCCTCGGCGGGAGCCTCGGCCGGGGTCGCGGCGACCGCGTACTGGGCCAGGCCGAACTGGGCCTCGAGGGCCTCCATCGGTCGGGCACCGGCCACGCCCATCGGCTGCTGTCCGGGGCGGAAGAAGGCGATGGTCGGGATGCTCATGATGTTGAAGGCCTGCGAGATCCGCGGATTCGCGTCGACATCGACCTTGACGACGTCGACCGAGCCCTCGTACTTCGCGGCGATCTTCTCCATCTCCGGGGCGACGATCTTGCAGGGGCCGCACCAGGTGGCCCAGAAGTCGACGACGACGGGCTTGTCGTTCTTCAGGACGAGCTGCTCGAAGGTGTCGTCGGTAGCGTGCTGGATGGACATGTGGGGTTCCTTTCGGCCCGCGGGATCCGCGCGGGTGCGGCTACGGACGAACCGGGTCAGGCGCCAGGGCCCGCGAGGCTCTGAATGAGGCGATAGGTCTCGAGGACGCGGACGTCACTGAGGCGATAGAAGACCGTCGACCCATCGCGCCGGCTCTGGACGAGCCCGGCGCTGCGGAGAACGGCGAGGTGCTGGCTCATGTTCGGGACCTGGCAGCCCACCTTCGTCGACAGGTCGCTCACGGAGAGTTCACCACTCGACAGCGACTCAAGGACGCACAGGCGCTTCGGGTCGGCAAGGGCTCGGCCGACCGCGGCGTAGCGCTGCCGGTCGAACTCGCTGGAGGTGGGGGTGGGGCTGATGTCCAACATCGGCAACCATGATGTCATGACTTGCGCAAACACGCAAGTGCCTCGGTCGGCGCCGGCGTCGGCGGCTGGCATACTCCGCGGGATGACGACCGCAGATCGCCTCGTGGGGCTGGACGAGATCCTCGCCGCCCGCGAGCGGATCGCCGGCCGCGTCCACCGGACGCCGCTCCTGTCGAACGCCACGGCCGCCCGGTTCGTGGCCGAGGCCGGCGGTCCGCACCTTGCCGGCGGCCGGCTCTACGTGAAGGCGGAGCATCTCCAGAAGACGGGGTCCTTCAAGGCCCGCGGGATGACCAACCGGATCATGACCCTCGACGCCGAGCAGCGGTCGTGCGGGGCGATCACGATGTCGGCCGGGAACGCGGGGCAGGCGTACGCATGGGCAGGGCGCGAGGCGGGCGTGCCGATGACGGTCGTGATGGCGGTGACCGCCAACCCGACGAAGGTCCAGGCCTGTCGCGACTACGGCGCGGAGGTCGTCCTCGAAGGGGCCCACGTCGGCGAGGGATTCCTGGCCCTCGAGCGGATCCGGGCGGAACGCGGCCTGACGTTCGTCCACCCGTTCGAGGACGCGGCTGTCATCGCCGGCCATGGCTCGGCCGGTCTCGAGATCCTGGATGACCTGCCCGATGTCGATGTCGTCGTCGTCGGGGTCGGCGGCGGCGGCCTGATCTCGGGCGTTGCGGCGGCCCTGAAGGAGCGTCGACCCGTCGTCCGGGTGTATGGCGTCGAGCCGACGGGGGCCGCCGCGATGGCCCTCGCGTTCGCCGCCGACGAGCCGGTCACGATCAACCCCGTCACCGTCGCCGACGGGCTCGCCGCTCCGTTCGCCGGGGCCTTGACGCTGGCGATGTGCCAGCGCTACCTCGATGGATTGGTCGAGTTGGACGACCCGACGATCCTGGCCGGGGTCCGGTTCGCGATGGAGCGGATGAAGCAGGTTCTCGAGCCGGCCGGGGCGGCTGCCCTGGCGGCGGTCCTGTTCGGGAGGATCCCGATCCGGGACGGGGAGCGGGTGTGCGTCCTCGCCTCGGGCGGCAACGTCGACGTCGCGCGTCTCGGCGAACTGCTGGCGATGGCGGCCCCGCTCCCCGAGCGCGTCGCGGGCGGAGGGTCATGACGGCCGACGACAGCGCGTCGACGGTGGATTCGGACCTGGGCGACGAGGCAGACCAGCAGCTCAGGTCGACCGAGGGACTCGAGCCGCTCGAGCCGCGCACGCCGCCCGACGAACCCGAGCCGGCGCCCTCACCCCCGGGCTCGGTCGAGATCGTCGGGCGCGGCCTCGACCTCAACATCGCCGCATCGGCCGCCATCCGGCGCGCGTCGCTCTACGCGGGCGGCATGTACCTCCTGCTCCTCGGCCCGGTCGCCTTCGTGTTCGCGCTCGTCACGGCGCGCTATGGCCCCGAACTCGTCGATGCGATCCTCGGTGGTGACGTGCGCCGACTTGCCATCGACCTCGGCCCGGCGCCGGGTGCGTTGATCATCGGCGGCCTGGCCGTGGCTGCAGTCTCCGTTGATGTCCAGAACGTCGCGGCCGCCCTGATCGACGGCCAGGCGTCCGACCGGCGACCCGGTCTGCGGCCTGCGCTCGCGATCGCCCGGCGCACCTTCTGGCCGCTTGTCTGGGCGAGCATCGTGAGCGGAATCCTGACCGCGATCGCGGCGGCGGTCATCGGGTCGGTCCTCGGCTTGACCAACGGCCTGCCATCGGATCTCGACTTCGCCCGGCAGACGGTCATCCAGCTCGTCCTCGCGATGCCGTTCGCCTACATCGGCGCGGCCGTCGTCATCGGCCGCTCCGGACCGATCGAGGCGATCCGATTGTCGATCCGGCTGGCTCGCCGGCGCTGGCGGCTGGCCTTCGTGATCGGCCTGGTCAACACCGCGACGAGCCTGCTCGCGACGTTCGCGATCGGAGCCGGCGGCGACATCCTGGCCCGGATCGCGATCGGGTTGGGCCTGGCCACGGAGACTGCGCCAGACGCGGTCCAGATCGCCGAACTCGCGATCATCGTGGCCGTGGCGATCG
>JALYPW010000130.1 GCA_030856145.1 Chloroflexota bacterium
CGGCTCGATCAGGCGGTCGCGCGGCCCAGCTCCGCGATCCGGCCCTCGAGGAATGCCCGCTCCGGTTCGTTCGCGGTCAGGCCCAGGGCCCGCCGGGACGCCTCAACCGCCTCGGCCCGTCGGTCAAGCCGGCGAAGCAGGTCGGCCCGTGCCGCGTGGAGGTACGGGTACTCGTCGAGCTGGCCGGAGGCGGCGACGTTCTCGATCAGGACCAGGCCCACGGCCGGACCGTCGGCCATCGCCACCGCCACCGCCCGGTTGAGCTCGACGACAGGCGACGGCGCCATCTCGCCGAGGATCCGGTACAGGGCCGCGATCTGCGGCCAGTCCGTGTCGGCGGCCGTGGCCGCGCCGTCGTGGAGTGCCGCGATCGCCGCCTGGAGCTGGTACGGGCCGACCCGGCGCATCCGCATCGCCCGCTCCAGAAGTGCCTGGCCTTCCTCGATCCGGTCGGCGTCCCAACGGCTCCGATCCTGGTCCTCGAGCAGGACCAGCTCACCGGCGGGCCCCGTCCGCGTCTCGCGCCGGGCGTCGTGCAACAGCATCAGTCCGAGAAGACCGAGGGCTTCGGGCTCGTCGGGCATGAGCGAGGTGAGGATGCGTCCGAGCCGGATCGCCTCGGCGGACAGCTCGCGCCGGACCAGGCGGTCACCGGACGACGCCCCGTAGCCCTCGTTGAAGACGAGATAGAGGACCCGCAGGACCCCGTCGAGACGCTCGGGCAGGGCGTGATCATCGGGCACGCGGTACGGAATCCCGGCATCGCGGATCTTGCGCTTGGCCCGGACCAGGCGCTGGGCGAGGGTCGCCTCCGGGACGAGGAAGGCCCGCGCGATCTCCGGGGTGGACAGGCCGCCGAGCGTGCGCAGTGTCAGGGCTACCCGGGCGTCCATCGCGAGGGCCGGGTGACAACAGGTGAAGATCAGCCGGAGTCGGTCGTCCACGATCGGTCCGTTCGCTCCTTCGCCGTCGATCGCCGCATCGGGGTCGATCGCGGCGAGCTCCTCCTCGATCAAGGTCTGGCGCCCGAGCAGCTCCGCCTTCTCCGCGAGGACCTTCCGGCGACGGAGGCGATCGATCGCCCGGTTCCGGGCGGTCGTCGTGAGCCAGGCGCCGGGGTTGTCCGGCACGCCGCGATCGGGCCACGTCTCGAGGGCCGTGATGAACGCCTCCTGGACGGCCTCCTCGGCAAGGTCGAAGTCGCCGAGGACGCGGATCAGGGTCGCGACAGCCCGGCCCTGCTCGTCGCGGAACAGGCGCTCGACGACGGCGCGGGGATCTGCGGACAGGTCGGTCAATGCATCGGAGGGATGGCGAGCTCGGTCGACCCGGGATCAGCCGCCGGCGGCGGCACCGTCCGGGGCTGCCGACGTGTCCGCGCCGAACTCGAAGATCGGCCGGACCTCGATCGCGCCATCGACCGCGCTCGGGATCTTCGCCGCCAGCTCGATCGCCTCGTCGAGATCGCGTGCGTCGATCAGGTAGAACCCGCCGAGGGCTTCCTTCGTCTCCGCGTACGGGCCATCGGTCGTGAGCGTCTCGCCGTCGCGGACGCGGACGGTCGTCGCGCTCGACGTCGGATGCAGGGCCTCGCCCGCATGGTACGCGCCGCGCGCCTTGACTTCGCGGGTGTAGGCGTCGTACGCCTCGATCTGGGCAGCAGCAGACTCGTTGGTCGGCGGCTCCATCGACTCGGCCGTATAGATCAGGAGCAGGTAGCGCATCGGATCTCTCCTGTAGTGCCGTGCCGCCCGTGCGGCCCTTCGAACGGACGACGAACGAGGACCGCCGCGATCGACAGTACTCCGTCAGCCGTCGCACGGTTCGTCGCATGAGCCCTCACCCCGGCATTTCGATCCGCCGCTAGCATCGCACCATGCCAACCCGCAAGGAGATCCTCGAGATCGGCGGCCGTGAAGTGTCGGTCTCGAACCCGGACAAGGTCTACTTCCCCGAACCGGGCTACACGAAGATGGACCTCGTGTCGTACTACCTCGCGATTGCCGACGGGGCGCTCCGAGGCGCCGGCGGCCGGCCGATGGCCCTCAAGCGCTTCGTGGACGGGATCACGAAGGAGCCGTTCTTCCAGAAGCGGGCGCCCGACAACACGCCCGACTGGATCCGGACCGCTGAGCTGACGTTCCCGTCCGGCAGGACCGCCGACGAGATCGTCCTCGATGAGCCCGCCGGGTTGGCGTGGGTCGTCAACCTCGGCTGTATCGACCTGAACCCGCACCCGGTCCGGGCCGAGGACCTCGACCATCCCGACGAGCTCCGGGTGGATCTCGATCCGGTCCCGGGGATCGAGTGGCCGCAGATCCGTGACGTCGCGATGGTTTGCAAGGAGGCGCTCGAGGCGGTCGGGCTCGTCGGCTGGCCGAAGACCTCGGGCTCGCGCGGGATCCACATCAACGTCCGGATCGAGCCGCGCTGGACCTACGCCGAGGTCCGTCGCGCAGCGCTGGCCCTGGCCCGCGACGTGGAGGGGCGGGCGCCGACCCTCGCGACGAGCAAGTGGTGGAAGGAGGAGCGCCACGGCGTGTTCCTCGACTACAACCAGAACGCCAAGGATCGGACGGTCGCCTCGGCCTACTCCGTGCGGCCGCTGCCCGACGCCCGCGTGTCGATGCCAGTCCAATGGAACGAGCTGCCCGACGTCGTCGCCGAGGACTTCACGATCGCGACGGTGCCGGGTCTAATTGCCGCGCGAGGCGACGCGGCGGCGGGGATCGACGACGCGCGCGGGTCCCTCGACGCGCTGCTCGAGCTGAGCGCCCGGCACGAGACGCACGGCCAGGGCGATGCGCCGTGGCCGCCGAACTACGCCAAGCAGGCCGGGGAGCCACCGCGGGTCCAGCCGTCGCGGGCCCGGCGGCCCAAGGGCGAGTACGAGCCGGGGCGCGGGGTCGAAGGTGGGCCGCCGCCCGAGGTCGCCGCGGAACGGGCGGCTGCGGTCGCGGCCGGGGATCCGAATGCCGGCCTGCCAACCGAATGGGAGGGGCAGGGTGCGCGCGGGATGCCCGGGGGCTCGCGTCCGACTCCGACGGGCCGCCGCACGACCTCGATCCCGGTCATCGAGATCAGCCGGGCAGCCTCGAAGGAGGAGGCCCTCGAGGGGCTCGAGCGCTGGAAGGCGCGCCATCCGGCGGCCGCCGCTCACCTCGAGCCGGCCGACGTCCTGACGGACGGGATGCGCGGCCGTTCATCACTCTGGTATCGCGTCCGGGTGAACCTGATCCATGTCCCGGAGGCGGATCGTCCGGCCCAGGAAGCGCTCGACCCGGACTTCAATCCTTGGGAAGGCTATGAGTGGCCCGACCGGAGTGGCCAGTCGGAGCGAGCATCACGAACGAAGCGAACCACATGACCACACTGAACTCGACGGCCCGAGCTTCGCTCGCCACGAAGACGATTGG
This sequence comes from Chloroflexota bacterium, assembly GCA_030856145.1. Taxonomy (GTDB): domain Bacteria; phylum Chloroflexota; class Limnocylindria; order Limnocylindrales; family CSP1-4; genus CF-46. The sequence goes on from JALYPW010000130.1 coordinate 3,417, forward strand.
GACGCTGATCCGGCAGCAGATCGCGGGGCTTCCGCCAGTTCTCCCAATTCACGCCCTGTGCAGGCCCGCGCTAAGGTTCGGGAACGCTGCGGGAGGAGGTCAACCACAGAATGCGAATGGCAGATCTCAAGCCGGGCTGGTCGATCGTCGGGAATGATGGAAGTCGAGTCGGTACAGTCCGGGACGTGGGCCAGAACTACGTCCTCACCTCGATCGTCGGGATGGCCAGCGATATCTACGTTCCCGCTTCGGCAATCGCCAACGTCGAGCACGGGGTGATCCATCTCTCGCTCCCGCAACACGATGTGGCCCAGATGGGATGGGAGCAGCCGCCACGGGACGACGACGTCCCAGCCACCTCACCCGAGACGGACCTTCACCGCCACATCTGACCGGGCGTCGTTCGTGGCGCGGCAGAGGGCCGCCGCGAGGTCGTGACACCACCGAAGGGGCCCTCGGTGGTGCGACTGGCGGATGCAGCAGTGGTACGTGAACGGATCAATTGCCCGACGATCCTTCAGGGCACGTGACGCGCGACGTCGGGACATTGACGCCGGACGACGCCCGTGGGCCGGCTACGAATGGCCGGATCGGGCGGGCCAGCTGGAGCGGGCGCCGCGTCGGAAGCCGGCGTCCGACTGACGGGCGGAGCGCATCCACGACCGCCTGACCCAGCCGCGTTCGGGCCGTCTGGCCGCCCGCGGCAGGCACTCCGGCCCCTGTGAGGTTCGGCCCTCGGGCGGTTGAATGAGCAGACCGTCGAGCACAGGTGCTGCCTCGACGATCGGTACGAAACGGAGATCCACCATGCTGGCCCTCATCACGGACACGATCAAGTTCGTGTTCTTCACCACGATGGTCGCGGCATTCGCCCTCGTCGGCACCCTGATCGCACGGGCGGTCGGCCTCATCCCGCACCGGGCGCACCAGGCCTGACCACGCCCGAGCCGCCAACGTGCGGGCAAGGCGAACACCGACCGTTGGCCGATTGCCGCTGGACACGTTGCCAAGGTGATCACGCGACGAGGACACGCCGTGCGTCGCTAGACTCAGCGATGGAGATGCACGCCGCCGGTCGAGTTGAAGGGCCTCCCGTTGCCGATCGCGATCTGGCGGGCGATCGCACCGGGCACCGAGCGGCGCTCCTCTGGAACGCCGGGCCATGGACCCGACTGGCCGTCATCGTCGCGATCGCCGGCGGCGTGTTCGTGGGCTGCGGCGGATCCGAGCCGCCGCCGGGCGTGCCGTCGCTCGAGCC
>JALYPW010000150.1 GCA_030856145.1 Chloroflexota bacterium
CCCCAGTGGCATGCCGCGCCGGACGCCCAGTGCTCGAGCGGTCCGGTCGGCGTCGATGACCGGCCCCGGATCCCAGGGCCGGCCGCCCAGCACGAGCGGGCCGGTCGGGAAGGGCTCGGAGCGTCGGGCCCGTGCCAGGCCCAGTGGAAGGTGCGGCACGAAGAGGTGCAGACGTCGCATGGTCGTGGGTCTTTCGATGGGGGGCCTCGAGCAACAGGTGGTCATGGGCGAGACACATGTCCCGTTCGCCGCCATCGGCGTACAGGATCCGGAGCGTCGCCCGACGCCCCGGCGGGCCGTGGCGGTTGTGCGTCACGAGGGCTTCCGTGCGCTGGCCGACGACGTCGCGGCCCAGGCGGACCCACGACCGGCGAGCCAGCTCCAGCCGGATGCCGGTCGACTCGGCGACCGCGGTCGCGAGGCCACCGGCGAGGCCGGGTGCATCGAGGATCAGGAGCAGGGTTTCCGCGCGTCGGGCGAGCGCGGCCAGTCGATGGAGTCGATCGGCGATGTGTGCCGGCTTGTCCGTCCTGGCAAGGCGGCCGCCGGGCAGATCGATGACGAGCATGTCAACCGACCTTCCCGCCAGGAGCGAGCCCGCGATCGAGAGCCCCTCGTCCAGGCTGGCCGGGGTGATGATCACGAGCCACTCGAGGCGGACGCCGCGGGCGACGGCCTCGACCGGGTCGAAGCTGCGCGACAGGTCCAGCCAGGCCACGACCGACCCGGCGTTTTGCGCCTCCGCCGCAACCCGCAGCGAGAGCGTCGTCCGCCCGCTGGAGCCATCACCCCGGATCGCGACGCTGGCCGACTTGGGGAAACCACCCGGCCCGAGGATCGCATCGAGCGCGGCGAAGCCGGTGTGGATGACCCGGTCATCGTCGGCGGCGGGTCGGGGCGCGGACCGCGGCAGTTCATCGGGGAGTGCCGCGGTCTCCGGTGCCAGCGCGAGCGCCCCGATGACCCGCGGAGCTGCCGCACCCCAGCGAGCCTGGAGGCCCGCGATAGCGGCGTCCACATCGGCGCGAGGGGTCGTCATCGGACGCCGATACTAGAACATTTGTTCTAGTACGACAAGTGCCCTGCGTCGGTCCTGCGAGGTGAGGTGACGCTGCCCGATCCCGTCGACACCGTCACGAAGATCGTCAAGATCCGGCTCGCCGAGAACGCCGCACACGCCCGGCGCTGAAGCAGCAGGCGCGCAGGGTCGCCGCCGCCACGATCTCGCCCCTGATCACGACCACGTCCGTCACGGGATCATGGCTCGACCCGACGGTACATGCTCTCCGAGCGCCGAGCGACCTTGAGGACGACGACGACACGCGCGGCGTCATCGCTGAAGTAGACGATACGGAGGTCGCCGACACGCACACGCCAGAAGTCGGCGCCAGAAAGTTTCGTCGCACCGACCGGGCGTCGCTCGAGCGCGAGGGCGAGGATGGGCCCCCGAAGTCGTGCCGCGTCGCCGGGGGGAAGGCGTCGAAGCTGACGCTGCGCTGCCGGTGCGAGATCGACCCGATGCCCTTCCTGGGTCACGCCTCGCCTAACCGTACGTCGTCTGGGTTTTGGCGGCCAACGACCCGAAAACGGACTCCGCCGCCTCGCCGCCGTCGCGCAGGTACTCCTTGAGGGCGGCGGCGGCGGACGATCGATCCTCGCTGGACTCAGTCGCCTCCAGCCAGGCCTCCAGGGCATCAGCAACCATGTCGCGGACACTCCGGTCTGTCCTTGCGGCCTCCACCTTGACGGCCCGATACAGCTCCGGGGGAAGATCGATGGTGACTTTCATGTAGCCAGCATACCAGCTTACTGGTTTGCTGCGACCTCGGCTCCTCGTGTCACCGGATCGACACGGCCGCGGTCTAGCATCGCTCCCCTACCATGCTGTCGATGCCGACATTGCCCGCTGGGCCCACCATCCCGACCGCGCCGATCCTTGTCGTCGACGATGACGCCAAGATCGTCCGACTCGTCAAGACGTACCTGGAGCGTGACGGCTTCACGGTCGTGACCGCCGCGGACGGTCCGGCGGCCCTCGACGCGATCGAGCGCCACGCCCCGGCGCTCGTCGTCCTGGACCTGATGCTCCCCGAGCTTGACGGGCGGGCTGTCATCCGCGCCGTGCGCCGCGACGAGGAGTCGGCCCACACGCCGATCCTGGTGCTCTCGGCCAGAAGCTCGACCATCGACCGCATCGCCGGACTCGAGGATGGCGCCGACGATTACCTGCCCAAGCCGTTCTCCCCGGCCGAGCTGGTGCTTCGGGTGAGATCGATCTTGCGCCGCGCGAGCGCGCCCGTATCGACGACCGACGCGACACCGGCAGAGCCGACGATCCGTCATGGCGATCTCACGATCGATCCCTCGCGCCATGAAGTCACGCGCGGCGACCAGACCATCGACCTGACGCGCGTGGAATTCCGCCTCCTGTCCACGATCCTCGCAGCAGACGGGCGCGTCCTCTCGCGAGACCAGCTGCTCGACGCGGTGTATGGCCACGAAGCGGCCGAGGTCATGG
>JALYPW010000172.1 GCA_030856145.1 Chloroflexota bacterium
CGTCCATACGCGAGCCGGTGTCGACAAGGCAGGTGGCGATGACCGTCAGCGAGCCGCCCTCCTCGATGTTCCGGGCGGCGCCGAAGAACCGCTTCGGGGGGTACAGGGCGATCGGATCGATGCCGCCCGACAGCGTCCGGCCGGACGGCGGCAGGGCCAGGTTGTAGGCGCGGGCGAGTCGGGTGATCGAGTCGAGCAGGATCACGACGTCGCGGCCGGTCTCGACCTGGCGCTTGGCGATCTCGAGGGCCATCTCGGCGACGTGGGTGTGGTTCTCGGTCGGCTCGTCGAAGGTCGAGGAGATGACCTCGCCCTTCACCCCGCGGCGCATGTCGGTGACCTCCTCGGGTCGCTCGCCGATCAGGGCGACCATCAGGAGGATGTCCGGGTAGTTCGTGCTGATGCCGTTGGCGATGTGCTTGAGGAGCATCGTCTTGCCGGCCTTCGGCGGGCTGACGATCAGGGCGCGCTGACCCTTGCCGAGTGGGTTGACGATGTTGATCAGGCGCTGGCTGAGGTTCTTGGGATCGCTCTCGAGGTTGATCAGCTCGAGCGGGAAGATCGGGGTCAGGTCGCCGAAGACCGGGCGCCGGCGGGCCGTGTCCGAATCGACTCCATTGACGGCGTCGACCCGGAGCATCCCCCAGTACTTCTCATCCGGCCGCGGGGCGCGCACGGCGCCACTGACGCGGTCGCCGACGCGCAGGCCGAAGCGTCGCACCTGGCTGGAGCTGACGTAGACATCGTCCGGGCTCGGAAGGAGGCCGTGCCGGCGCATGAAGCCGAAGCCCTCGTCGACGACGTCGAGGATGCCGCTCGCGTAGGCGTTGCCGGCGCGCTCGGTCTGGCGCTCGAGGATCCGCTCGACGAGGTCGTCCTTGCGCTCCTGGGTGCCGGTCTCGAGTTCGAGGTCCTTGCTGACCGCGCGGAGCTCCGGGACGCTCATCTCGCGGAGATCGGTCACGTCGAGGTCGTGCCGCTCGCGGGCGGCCTCGAGTTCCTGCTGCTCCTCGTACTCGGTGACAGGGGCGCGCGACGCCACCTGGTTGCGACGGCGGGGCCGCCGATTCCGGGAGCGCTGGTCGGGACCGAGTTGGGGCATGGGTGGGGAGTCCCTCAGGAGAGCGTGGAACGGGAGTGGGCCGCGTCCGGGCTGTGTTGCCGCGCGGAATCGCTCCGCTGCGCAGGCCGGTCTGGGATGAGCGGATGGTACTCCGCCGATTCGCGGTCCGTCAATGGACTGTCCTCGTTCGGCATGTCCGAGACACATCGACCCCACGGACGCGATCAGGGAGCGCTTCAGGAAACCGGATCGACGGGCCCGGCGTCACCGGGCCAACGCGGTTCACCGAACTGCTTCCCTCCCGGAGACACCCCGATGCAGTCGATCACCATGACCCTTTCGCTTCCCGAGCGGCGGACACGCTGGCTTGCCGTGGGGCTCGCAGCAGGTCTGCTCGTCGGGGCGATCGGCGCGCCGGCCCTCGCCCCGCGCGGCGCGCTGGCCGCAGATCCGACCACACCGATCGAGCACACGATCTCCGTGTCGGGTGTCGGGACCGTCGTCAGCGTCTCGGACGTCGCCGACCTTCGGCTCGGCGTCACGATCGCCCGATCGACGGTGAAGGCGGCACGGGCCGAGGCCGCCGCGGCCATGACAAAGGTCATCGCCGCCCTCAAGGCCCTCGACATCGCCGATGCGGACATCCAGACGATCAACATCTCCCTCCAGCCGACGTACGACTACACCACGAACGGAAACGCTCCGCGGATCACCGGCTACAGCCTGGCGAATGGAGTCGCGGTCGTCGTTCGGGACCTGGACGTCATCGGCGACGCGATCGACGACGCCCTCGCGGCCGGAGCCACGACGGTCGACGGGGTGTCGTTCCGGGTCAACGATCCGGCCGGAGCCCAGAAGCAAGCACGGACGGCGGCGATGAGCGAGGCACGTGCCCACGCGGACACCCTCGCGGCCGCAGCCGGCGTGACGATCCGCGGCGTCGCCTCGATCAGCGAGACGGCCAGCCCGATGCCGTACCCGATCAACTACGCGACCGGCGCCGCGGTCGGCAAGGACGTCGCGACGCCGGTCCAGGTCGGCACGTCCGACATCACGATCACGGTGGCCGTGGTCTATCTCATCGGCTGACGTCGCGGGACGAACGCTCATGTGAGCGGTTGACTCTCATCTGTGCGATGGCTACGCTGGGCGCATGGCCAGCGCACTCATCCATCACCGGCGCAGCCCCATCGCGGAGGCGATCCGCCAGGCACGGCTCATTGCCGTCCTTCGCCGGATCGAGCCGCGCGACCGGCTCCTGGCCCTCGTCGACGATCTCCTCGCCGACGGAGTCCGGATCTTCGAGATCACCCTCGACGCGGCCGGCGCGGCTGCCGACCTGGCCGCCGTCCGGGCGCGGATCGGCGACGCCGGATGGGTCGGGGCCGGGACCGTTCGGACCGACGCCCAGCTCCGGACCGCCGCCGATGCCGGCGCCGCCTTCGGGGTCAGCCCGGTCCTCGACGACGAGATCCTCGGCGCGGCCCTGGCCGCGGACCTACCGTTCCTGCCCGGCGCCTATACGCCGACCGAGGTCGATGCCGCCTGGCGGGCGGGGGCGACATTCGTCAAGCTCTTCCCGGGCTCGTCGCTCGGGCCGAGCCACGTCCGGGAGCTGCGCGGACCGATGCCCGAGATCGAGACGGTCGTGACCGGCGGGCTGGACCACGAGAATGCGGCGGCATACCTCGACGCCGGGGCGGTCGCGATCGGGATCGGGTCCGCGCTCCAGCGGATGAGCGGCCTCGAACGGCGCCGCCTCGTCGAGCAGTGCCGGACGATCGGGATTGCCCGATGACGACCCGGCCCGAGGCCGCCGATGTCGCCCCGGACGGCCGGGACGGCGGCCTCGAAGGTCAGGTCGCCCGCCTGTTCTTCGAGCGCCAGCTGACGAAGGTCGAGATCGCGAGCCGCCTCGGAATTTCGCGTTTCCGGGTCGCGCGGCTCCTGGATCGAGCCCTGGCCGAGGGGATCGTCCGGATTGAATTCCGCGATACGCCCGCCCAGGATCGGGCGCTCGGCCTGCTCGTCGCCGAACGGTTCGGGATCGGTCGCTGCGTCGTGGCCGTCGCCGACGAGGATCTCCCGGTTGCCCGGCTCGGTGCCGAGGTCGTCGAAGGCCTGCTCGATCCCGGCGATGCGATCGGAATCGCCTGGGGCTCGACCGTCGCCCGTGTGGTCCGGGCCATGCCGCCCCGCGACGACCCGACGATCGATGTCGTCCAGCTCGCGGGAAGCTCGAGCGCACTCGGGGCGAACGAAGATCCAGGCGACCTGACCCGGGTCCTGGCCGAGCGCCTGGGCGCCCGTCATCAGCGGATCCACGCCCCGGCCTTCGTCGAGTCGGCCGAGCTCCGCGGCGCGCTGATGCGTCAGCCCGAGGTCGCGGCCACCGTCCTGCGCTTCGACACGCTCGATGTCGCGCTCCTCGGGATCGGCGCGTTCGGCGGGAGCGACCGTGTTGCCAGATCGTCGCTCCTCCGGTCCGGGGGGCTCACGCCCGCCGAGGTGGCGGGTCTGGCCGTGCTCGGCGCGGTCGGCGACCTGATCGTCCACCCGTTCACGCCTGACGGCCAATTCGTGGCCGCGGACCTGGCAGATCGAGCGATCGCGATCTCGATCGACCAGCTGCGGTCGGTTCCAACGGTGGTCGCCGTGGCGTCCGGGGCCACCAAGGTCGAGGCGATCCGTGGGGCGCTGACGACGGGTGTTGTCGGGGTGCTCGTCACCGACGCCGCAACCGCGGCGGGGCTCCTCGCGTGAACCGGCTCGCCGATCGCGTCTGCCTCGTGACCGGCTCGACCGGGATCGCCGCGGCCGCTGCCGAGCGGCTCGCGGGCGAGGGCGCCGCCGTCTTCATCGTGTCGCGGACGGAGGGGCACGTCCGCGCACTCGTGGATCGGATCCGGGTCCGGCACGGGACGGCCGACGGCGCCGTCGCCGATCTCGCCGACGATTCCGCGGTGGACGCTGGCGTCGCAGCGTGCTTCGAGCGGTTCGGCCGGATCGATGGGCTGTTCTCCGTTGCCGGCGGCAGCGGCCGACGGTTCGGCGACGGGCCGATCCACACGGTCAGCCGGGACGCGTGGGACCGGACGCTCGAGCTGAACCTGACGACCCAGGCCCTGGTCTGCCGGAGCGTCGTCGGGCGGATGCGCGACCAGGAGCCGAACGGGTCGGGGACGCGCGGCTCGATCCTGCTGATGGGCAGCGTCACCGCCACGGACCCCGCGCCGGAGTTCTTCGCCACCCACGCGTACGCGGCCGCGAAGGGCGCCCTGACCGCGCTGATGACGACGATGGCCGCGGCCTATCTGCCGGATCGGATCCGGGTCAACGTCGTCGCGCCGGGCCTGACCGCAACGCCGATGGCCCGCCGCGCCGCCGAGGATGACGCGATCCGAGCGTACGGGTCGCGGAAGCAGCCACTGGCCGGCGAGCTGATGGACCCCGACGAGATCGCCCACGCCGCGGTCTACTTCCTGTCCGACGAGTCGCGCGCGGTCACTGGCCAGCTGCTCAAGGTCGACGGCGGCTGGTCGATCGCCTCGGTGTCGCCGTGAGAGGCGCATGGATCGCGGACCTGCCGCTGCTCGCCGACGCCGACGTGTGCGTCGTCGGATCGGGCTCGGCCGGCTCGACCGCAGCGATCGCGGCCGCGCGCGGTGGTGCGTCGGTGGTCCTGGTCGAGAAGCTGCCGTTCCTCGGAGGGACGAGCACCGCGGTCCTCGACACCTTCTACGGGTTCTGGACGCCGGGCGATACGCCGGTCAAGGTCGTCGGCGGCATCGCCGACGAGGTCGTGGCCGGTCTCCGCGCGCTCGGCCCGGTCGTCGAGCGACCCAACACGTACGGCGCCGGCACGGGCGTGACCTACCTCGCGGAGCACCTGAAGGTCGTCTGGGAGGACCTCGTCGCCACGGCCGGCGTCCGGATCCTGCTCCACGCACTGCTCCAGGACGCCGTGCTGGACGGCGATGGCCGGGTCCGCGCGATCGTGGTCGCGACGAAGGCGGGCCTCGGCCGGATCACCGCCCGGAGCTTCATCGATGCCAGCGGCGATGCCGATCTGTGCGCCTTCGCCGGGTTCGCGTTCGAGACCGCCGGCGACATCGACCCGGCCCAGACCCTGACGGCGACGTTCCGGATGGCCAACGTCGATCGCGAGCGGCGCCGAGCCGTCACGAAGCACGAGCTCCACGAGCGCATGGCCGCCGCGGCCGCCGACGGGTACGACCTCCCCCGCCGCGAGGGCTCCGACCACGTGACCCCGATCGATGGCGTGACCGCCACGATCATGACCCGCCTCGAGCCGAACGAGCGCCGCGCCGCGGACGGCCGGCTCGTGAACACGACCGACCCGGACTTCCTGACCGCGGCCGAGATCGCCGGCCGCCGCCAGGCCCTCGAGTACGCCCGCTTCCTCGTCGATCGCGTGCCCGGCTACGAGACCGCGTCGCTCGTCGCGCTCGGGACGCAGATCGGGATCCGCGAGACGCGGCGGGTCTTCGGCGACGCTCGCCTGACCCGCGCTGACGTCCTCGGCGCCCGCCAGTTCGCCGACCAGATCGGCCTGTGCGGCGCTCCGATCGAGGACCATCGGGCCGGCCCCGACACGCGCTGGGCCTACATCCCCGACGGCGGCACGGTCGGCATCCCGTTCGGGGCGCTTGTCGTGCGCGACGCCGTCAACGTCCTGGTCGCCGGGCGCTGCTTCTCGGCGACCCACGACGCCCATGCCTCGGTCCGCTCGATGGCCCAGTGCATGTCGATGGGCCAGGCGGCGGGAACGGCGGCGGCCCTGGCCACCCGGGCCGGGGGCGTCGGCGCGGTCCGGGCGATCGCCATTGACGATCTGCGCGCCCGGCTCGCCGCCGACGGCGCGATCCTCGATCTCGCGCCGGTCAGCGAGCCCGCCGCATGACCTTCATCCGGACCGTGCTCGGCGACATCGACCCCGCCGTGCTCGGCGTCACGTACGCCCACGAGCACCTCGTGATCGACGGTGGCCGGCCGGTCGAGCTGTCGCCCGACTTCCTCCTGAACGACATCGACAAGCTGACGGACGAGCTGCGCTCCGGGTATGCGGCGGGCCTGCGGGCGGCGATCGACATGATGCCCGCCGACTGCGGCCGGGACCCGGAGCTGCTCGCCGAGCTATCGCGGCGCTCCGGCGTCCACCTTGTCGCAGCGACCGGGCTTCACCACGAGAAGTTCACCGGGCCGGCCCACTGGAGCCTGCGGGCGAGCGACGACGAGCTCGCGGACCTGTTCAGCGCCGACATCGAGATCGGAATCGACCAACGCGATTACACGGGCCCCATCGTTGAACGCACCGATATCCGGGCGGGCGTCATCAAGATCGCCGGCAGCCTCGGTGGCCCGTCGGAGCGCGACCGTCCGATCTTCCGGGCCGCGGCGGCCACCTACCTCCGGACGGGCGTACCCATCCACACGCACTGCGAGGCGGGCACGGGGGCGCTCGAGCAGATCCGCCTGCTCGCCGATGCGGGGATGCCCGCCGCTCGGATCTCGCTGAGCCACGTCGACAAGGTCGTGGACCGCGGCTATCACCGGGAGCTGTTCTCGACCGGCGCGTCGGTCGTGTACGACCAGGGCTTCCGCTGGGGCGATCGCGAGAACGGGACGCTCCAGCTCCTCGACTGGGCGATCGAGGACGGCCACGCCGACCGGGTCATGCTCGGCATGGACGCCGCTCGCCAGGGCTATTACCGGGCCTTCGGGGGCTCGCCGGGTCTGGCGTGGCTCGCGGGCGAGTTCAGCGTCGCCATGGAGGCGCGCGGCATCTCCGCCCCGATCCAGCATCGCTTCTTCGTCGACAATCCGGCTCGAGCGTTCGCATTCGCATCCGTCGAGGAGGGTCGATGAGCCAGGCAACCGGCCGCGAGCCGCTGCTGACGAGCGTCGTGGGGTCGCACGCCCATCCGGGCTGGTTCGCCCACGGGATCGCGACCGCGGAGCGCGGGGAGTTCGGCCCGGCCGACCTCGCCGAGCTCCTCACCGACGGCGTGGACCTCGCCATCCGCGACCAGGAACGAGCCGGAATCGACGTGATCAGCGACGGCGAGATGCGCCGGGCCGGCTTCTTCACCGCCGAGTTCTACCGCCACCTGACCGGCGTCCGACCGCTGCCGCCCGACCGCCGTCTCGGGGTCGGCGCGCACGACGGACTGCATCGGTTCGCCGTGGACGAGGCGATCGCCGCGCCCGACGGGCTCGGCGTCGTGGCCGAGTACCGCGCCGCTCGCTCCCGGACGGACCGCCCGCTCAAGGTGACGATCCCCGGTCCATACACCCTGTCGGGGCGCCTCAACCATGGCCCGGGCGAGATCTACCGGACCCGCGTCGCGGCCGCCGAGGCCTTCGTCCCGATCGTCGCCGCCGAGCTGCGCGAGCTCGTCGACGCCGGCGCGACGATCATCCAGGTCGACGAGCCGTCACCCGCCATCCACCCCGACGCGCCCGCCGACTTCGTGGCCCTGTTCAATGCCGCAATCGAGCCCGCCGTCGGGCGCGTCCGGCTCGGCGCCCATCTGTGCTTCGGCAACTTCCTGGGCCGGCCGCTGGCTCCGCGCTCGTACCGCCCGATCCTCGACGCGATGCTCGGGTTCGCCGTCGATGAGCTCGTCCTCGAGTTCGCCAATCGGGAAATGGCCGAGGTCGGGATCCTGCGCGAGATCACCGACGCCGCCAGGGACGTCGCCGCGGGCGTGATCGACGTCAAGAACAGCCACGTCGAGACGGCCGACGAGGTCGCCGCCCGGATCGACGCGATCCTCGCGACCGGCGTGCCGCCCGAGCGCCTCGCCCTCGTCCCCGACTGCGGGTTCAGCCAGACCGCCCGCAATCTGACCACCGCCAAGCTCGGCGCGCTCGTCGCCGGCCGCGATCTGGTTCGCGGTCGTCCCGGGCCGGGCGCCGGCACCCCAACCCAATCCTGAGGAGGAACGCCGCGATGCAGTCCCACCACATCACGATGCTCGGCACCGGGCTGATCGCCGACTTCTATACCGCGACCCTCCACGGCCAGCGTGGTCGCGACCACGTTCGGGTCGTCTTCTCCCGCTCCGAGTCGCGGGGCACGGCGTTCATGGAGCGCTGGTCCATCCCCGAGCACACGACCGACATGCGGGCCGCAGTCGAGCACGCCGACACCGACGTCGTCGTCATCGGCCTCCCGAACTACCTGCACGAGGAGGCGGTCGGACTCGCCGCGGCGGCGGGCAAGGCCGTCCTGTGCACGAAGCCGCTCGGGCGGACGGCCGAAGAGGCCCGCCGGATGCTCGAGGTCGTCGAGAAGGCCGGCGTCTTCGGCGGCTATCTCGAGGATCTCTGCTACACGCCCAAGACCCTGAAGGCCGTGAAGTCGGTCGAAGGCGGGGCGATCGGCGACGTGACCTGGGTCCGCTCTCGCGAGACCCATCCCGGGCCGCACAGTGCCTGGTTCTGGGACGGCCGCCTGACCGGCGGCGGCGCGATCATCGACCTCGGCTGCCACTGCATCGAGATCATCCGGAACTTCGTCGGCAAGGGAAATCGGCCGGTCGAGGTGATGTGCACGACCGACACGCTCGTCCATCCGATCGACGACGAGGACAACGCAATTGCCCTGATCCGGTTCGAGTCGGGCGCGATCGGCCAGTTCGAAGTGAGTTGGACGTTCCGGGGCGGGATGGACCTGCGCGACGAGGTCGCGGGCACGCACGGCACGATCTGGCTGAACCACTTCCTGCGAACCGGGTTCGAGATGTTCACCGCGGGCGGCGGTGACGGCTACATCGCCGAGAAGGCCGAAACGAGCGCCGGCTGGTTGTTCCCGGTCGGCGACGAGGTTGCCGAGCTCGGGTATGTGGACATGTTCTCGGACATGTTCGACGCGCTCGATGCGGGCCGCGCGCCGCGCGAGACGTTCTACGACGGCTATGTCGTGAACGCGGTCATGGACGCCTGCTACCGATCGGCGAAGAGCCGGGCCTGGGAGCCGGTCGAGCTGTTCGAGTGGCGCGGCGGCACGACGGCGCGGATCGCGAAGACGCCCGACACGTACGAGGGCCAGACGGTGATCAAGCGCGAGCTCCTTCCGGACGGCCGGACCAAGCTGATCCTCAAGGACCCGGCATCGGGCGACTACACGGATCGCGTCGTCGCCGGCGGCTGATAGCCTTCGCCGATGGCTGACCAGGACCAGTTCGAGCGGCTCGTCGCCGCGCTGCTCGATCGTGTCCGTGCGGAGACGACCTACGGCGCTCCGGGCACGGCCGAGCGCGCCTTCGGGGCGACCTCGCTCAAGGCGAACGGCAAGATCTTCGCGATGCTCGTGGAGGGCCGCTTGGTGGTCAAGCTGTCGCGCGCTCGGGTCGATGAGCTCGTCGCGATCGGCACGGGCG
>JALYPW010000176.1 GCA_030856145.1 Chloroflexota bacterium
GTCGGAGCCCCTCGACAGTCACGGTCACATTATCGAGCGCGTCGGCGGCCTTGAGGCGCAAGGCGGCGGGGTCGGTCGGGGCATGGAAGGGTTCACCGGCCCGCCTGGTCACGGCCTCGACGAGCCGGCGGATCTCCGGCCCGAACTGAGCCTCGAGTTCCTCTGGCGTGGCGGTGGTGTCCTCAAGGGTGTCGTGGATGGGAATGACAACCCCATTTGGCCCCACCGTGATCGCCAGATCTGGCCCCACCCGATGGTCGTGATCAGCTCCCCCTGGCGCCTCCTTTCTTCGCCCGGCTGACCCGCAGCCGATACGACTCGGAGCCGGTCTCGAGGATGTGTGCCCGGAAGGTCAGGCGGTCGACGACGGCGGCGGCCAGCCTCGCATCGGTGAACGTCTGGCCCCACTCGGAAAAGGGCGCATTCGAGGCGACGGCGATCGACGCCCGCTCGTCGCGCTCGGTCAGGATCTGGAACAGGAGCTCGGCCCCGCGCGGGTCCAGATGGACATACGCCAGCTCGTCGAGGAGCAGGAGGTCGAGCCGGCCATACCGCCCGACGACCCGGGAGAGGGTCCGCTCGTCGGCCGCCTCGGCGAGCTCGTTGACGAGACCCGCGGTCGTGACGTAGCGGACCCGCCGACCCTGCTCGCAGGCGGCCAGCCCGAGCCCGATCAGGAGGTGCGTCTTGCCGGTGCCGCTGTCGCCCAGGAGGACGAGCGGCTCCCCGGCGTCGATCCAGGCGCCGGTTTCCAAGGCGGCGAGGGTGGCCGGGTTGATCGAGGGCGCCGCACCGAGGTCGAACTCGGCGAGGTGCTTGAGGCGTGGGAAGCGGGCCTCGATGATGCGCCGCTCCCGACGCCGCGCCTCGCGATCATCGAGCTCGGCCGTGAAGACCTCGGCCAGATAGGCGCGGTGGGTCAGCCGATCGCGGACGGCCGCCTCGGCCAGGGGCGCTGCCTGGTCGCGGACGGTCGGCAGCCGGAGCATCCGGCAGGCCGCCTCGATCGTCAGGGCTGCCGCCTGCTCGGTCAGTGGCGCGTTCATGACGCGGCCTCGCCCAAGAGGGCGTCGTAGCCCGCGAGGCCGGGCGCCGGCCGGTCGAACCGGCGGACGGCTGGCCGCCCCACGACGGCCCCGGTCGGACCCCGCCCGGCGGCGATCCGGCGGGCCTCGATCGCGACGAGCCCGGCGTCCACGGAACCCATCCGCTCGAGCGCGTCGAGCGCGGCGTGGACGGCCACGAACGGGAGGGTTCGGTGGAGGAGCAGGACGTCGATGAGCGCCCGTGTGCCGGGTCCGTCCCCCAGTCGCCGACGAGCTCGCCGCCAGAACCGTTCGTGGGCCTGCGTGAACGCGCCCGAGGCGCGTGCCTGGGCGAGCGCGATGGAGCCCGGCAAGGCACCGGGCTTGCGGGTGAGAAGCTCGAGGTAGTGGTCGAGCAGCAGGACCTGGGCACCCTTGTGGGCGCTCCGCTCGTGGCGGGCGACGAGGTGGCCGGCGGCACTGACGCGGATCGTCCGGGCGCCGAGTGCGACCTGGACGCGCCGGCCGGCCAACCGGGCCGGGACCGAGTAGTGCGAGCCGCGGACCGCGATCCGGGCCTTGCGATCGACCTTGGGGTTGAGTGCCACGGACGGATCGAACGGCTCGCCGGGCAGCGGCCGAAGGTGGGGCCGCTCTGCCAGGGCCATCGCTCCGACCGTGGCCCGCTGGCCCTCGACGTGGCGGGCCTCGTCGGCCCGGTCGGCCGCTTCGAGCCGTGCGTTGAACTCGGCCAGCGAGGCGACCCGCGGCACGGGGACGAGGTGCCGCCGGCGGAAGCGGCCAACCTCGCCCTCCACGCCGCCCTTCTCATGGGCGCCCGCGATGCCCGGCTCACAGAAGAACGAGTCGAAGCCATAGTGGGAGCGCAGCGCGATGAAGCGCTCGGCCTCGGTCCGGTCGCGTCCGCGCAGGACGCGCACGACGGCGGATCGCAGATTGTCGTAGCGGATCCGGCCGGGCACCCCACCGAGGCGCTCGAACGCGACGACGTGGCCCTCGAGGAATGCCTCCTGGCCCTCGGACCCGGACGCGACGTGGACCGCCTTGGCCGAGTGCGACAGGCGCAGGTTGAAGATCGACACGGTCGTGAGGACGCCCGCCAGCCAGATGCTCGCCGTGCCGAAGTCGACCTCGGCCTCGTCGCCGGCCGGATGTGCCTGGGGGACGGTGACGAGGGTGGTGTTCGACTCGAGTTCGGCCCGGATTCCCCGGACGTGGCGTCGGACGGTCGACTCGGCGACGAGGGCGCCCTGCTCATCGACCAGTCGCTGCCAGACCCGGCGGGCGGTGTGGCGCTGCTTGCGTGGGGCGGCGAGGTCCTCGATGAGCCAGGTCCGGATCGTCGAGGCCTGGGGACCGATCGCCGGTGCCGCCCGGGTCGCGACCTTGCGCGCCAGCGGCACAGCCGCAGCGAGCGCCTGGCGGACCGTTCGCCGATGGACCCGGTGCCGCAGTGCCAGGGCGCGGATCGACACCCCTTCCTCCCGGTGATCGATACGGATACGCTCGAACAGCTCCACTCTCGACAACTCCCTCTCCCTCGCTTCGATGGCCTTCGCAGACCAGCCGAGCGTAGGGTTGAAATGGGTCGAGGGTGGGGCCAGTTCAGACGATCATTCCGGCCCCAAGCGGGGCCAAATCAGAGTGTCATACCCAGACGTTCGAGGTTTGATGGCCGACGTGCGGGCGCGTGTGTGGCAATGGGACCCAATCGGCCTTGTCGACATGGGTGCGCCCGAAGACGAATACGACTGCCTGATCGGTCCCGTGACCTCGTCCCTACGCCGCGGCGTAACGGCTGACGAGCTGACGGCCGCCCTGGATG
>JALYPW010000186.1 GCA_030856145.1 Chloroflexota bacterium
GTTCGATCCTGACCGGTGTCGCGCGCACGATGCCGGGCAGTGAGCCCGATCTTCGCCAACTCGTCCCGGAGACCGACAAGACGGTCGTGCACTGGCTGTCGGGCCGCGGAGCGGGAAGGGGACGTCGACCTCAGTCAGTGTGCGGGAATGTCATCTGAGGGAAGGGCTCCTGCGGGCGCCCTAAGCCCCTTCCGGCCATGTCTGAGCGCGAGCGTCGAAGTCGATCGCCGCAAAGAATGCGTCAAGCGCCTGCCAGCCCGCCGCCTCATCCCCGCGCGCCGTGTCGATGAACTGCAGGAGGGCCGGCACATCCGACCGGACCAAGTAGTCGGTGTCGATGCGGGCGGCGATCTCCATGCCCTCGCGCGTGATCGAGTCCTCGCCGTGTCGCCGAAGTTCGGGCAGATCGCCTTCAAGGAACGCCTCCGCTGCCTCCTCGGTGTCTTGCCAGGCCGCGTCGGCGCGTTGCCACCGGATCAGGAGCTCACGGACTGTCGATCGGTCGAACGGAAGGGTCACGGCCACACTCTACGGGCCGCTTTCGCTAATGACACCTGCGTCGCGGGGCCCGAGCCCGGCGCTACTGCAAGCACCGCACGCCGCCATAGAACAACTCGAAAGCGGCCACGGAAGTGCAGAGGTTGATGGCCGCCGCGAGGACAATGCCGGGCACAGCCGTGGATAGCCTTCGGGTCGATAGGCGAGTGACGAGGAGGCCGATGGCCACGCCGGCGCCTACGAGACTGCCAACGGCCAATCGACCCAGCGGATAGCCCAGCGGCACGGCCGGCAAGTCTAGCCAGCAGGTGTACTCGCCGGTGCCCGATCCTGGAAACAGGGCGATGGCGAGGCCCACTATCAGGCCGAGACTGAGCGCTCCGCGGATCAAGCCGCGATTCTCGGAGTGGCGACCAGCGAGCCCACCCGCAATAGGCGCCGCGACCCACAAGGCTAGGGCGAGACGGTGGGCCGTCTCGAGATCGAGGGGGCCGAGGGCTTGGTCGCGACCCGCCCACAGGAACACGAAGAAGGCGGCCAGTATGACTCCGAGGGAGATTGCGAAGGACAGGAAGCCACGCTCGCTCGTCGCGGGACTCAATCGGGCCACCTCATGTGGGTCGGAATCGCCGACAGTCAGCGCGCGCGAACGTCACCTCGTTGTGGGGCCCATGCGGACCGCCGCAGCGTGGAGTCGCTCCACGATCGCTGCGACTTCACTCCAATGTAGTCCTCTACGGCCAACGTCCGGATCTCCCACTGCAGTCGGGTCATGGCTTCGGGATGAGGAGGTCCCTCGCCGAGGGTACAAGGCCGTCGCGTCCCTCGGCGTCATCTCACCTGATCGAGGATCCGGAGGACCTCTGACTTGTTGGGCAGCCGCGGGCTGTTGTTGATCGCGGCGTCCTCGATCGCGTCCTGGGCGATGGTGTCGTGGGTCTCGGGGCCGAGGCCCTGCGCCGCCAGCGTCCTGCGCTGGCCGACCCGCCGGAGGAGCGCCTCGATGCCGTCGATCGCGACGCGGGCGGCGTCGTCGGCCGGGTCGCGTGGGTCGGCGAGGCCGAGAGCGACGGCTACGAGGGCGAGCTCCCGGTCACGAACCGCGAGGTAGGTCTCGAAGACCTCGGGCATGACGGTGGCAAGGGCGGTGCCATGCGGCAGCCGGCCGCGGGTCCCGATCGCGTGGCCGATCGCGTGGACTGCGCCGACGCCGGTTCCGCTCTGCTGGCCGACCCCGGCGTAGTGCGCTGCGAGGAGCATCCGGCTGCGTGCCTCGAGATCCGTGCCGTCGTCGACGGCCCGCGGCAGGAACTCCGCGATCGTCCGGACCGTACCGAGCGCGATCGCCTCCGCGAACGGGTTCGGATGCGCGGACAGGAGCGACTCGAGCGAGTGGGTCAGGGCGTCGACGCCGGTCGCGGCCGTCGGGCCGGGCGGCAGGCCGATCGTCAGCTCCGGATCGAGGATCGAAACCCGGGGCAGGACGCTCTCGTGGCCGACATAGCCTTTGCGCCCGATCGACTCGTCGGTGATGACGCCGTAGGTGTTCGTCTCCGCTCCGGTGCCCGCAGTCGTCGGGATCGCAACGACCGGGACACCCGCGACCAGCGCTTCATCGTGGTAGCCAAGTGACATGACAGCACGCTGATTGGGTGCGTGAAGGGCCATCACCTTCGCAGAATCCATCGCCGATCCGCCACCGAGCGCGATGACGACCGCGGACGTTCCGCTGGCGAGCTCGAGGAACTGACGGAGGGCCTCGCTACCACGCTCGATCGAGATCGTTCCGGGGTTCGGCTCGACGCCGTCGTAGAGCTCGACTCGATGGCCTGCATCCCGAAGCAGGTCGACGACACGACCGGCCGCCCCGGAGCCGACGACGCCCGCGTCGGTGACGATGAACGCCGAACCGGCACCGAGCTCGGCCAGGACCGACGGCAGCTCGGCCACGATGCCTGCGCCGAACCGGGCTCGGTCGCGGACGCCGATGTCGATCCGGCGACCGGCATAGCCCTTGAACGTCATCGGACCTCCAGGACGCGATCGAGCGACGTGTCGCGGCGGACGGTCAGCCAGCGCCGGCAGCC
>JALYPW010000190.1 GCA_030856145.1 Chloroflexota bacterium
GTTCAAGGAGGTCCTGACCGGCTCGGAGACCCGCAGCTACAACCGGGCCGTCGACTACCAGCGCGTCCTGCGGGTCGCCGGCAAGCACAACGACTTCGAGGAGGTCGGCCGGACGACCCGTCACCACACCTTCTTCGAGATGCTCGGCAACTGGAGCTTTGGCGACTACTTCAAGCGCGACGCGATCCACTACGCCTGGGACTTCCTGACGAAGGACATGGGCATTCCCCCGGAGCGTCTGGCGGCGACGACGTACAAGGACGACGAGGTCGCCCGCCAGGTCTGGCGCGACGAGATCGGCCTGCCACCCGAGAGGATGGCAGTCTGGGGTGACGTCGACAGGGGCGACGACAGCAACTTCTGGCGGATGGCCGACACCGGACCGTGCGGCCCGTGCAGCGAGATCCACTTCGATCGCGGCGCTCATCTGTCCGAGGGCCCGGAATGCATCCCCGACCACTCGGAGAGCTGCCCGCGCTGGCTCGAGCTCTGGAACCTCGTCTTCATGGAGTTCGACCAGCGCCCGTCGGGCCGGGTCCCGCTGCCGTTCACGAGCGTCGATACCGGTCTGGGCCTGGAGCGCCTGGCGAGCGTGCTGCAGCAGGTCTCGACCAACTTCGACACCGACCTGTTCCTCCCGATCCACGAGCGGATGCGTCAGCTGATGGGCCACGATCCGGCCGCCTTCGAGGCCGAGCGGTTCAGCTACCAGGTGATCGCCGATCACGCCCGGGCCGTCGTGTTCCTGATCGCAGACGGCGTCCTGCCGGGCAACGAGGGTCGCGGCTACGTCCTTCGCCGGATCATGCGCCGGGCAGTCCGCCACGGCCGGCTTCTCGGCCGGCGCGAGCCGTTCATGGGCGAGCTCGGGACCGTGGTGATCGAGATCATGAGCGAGGCCTACCCGTACCTGATCGACCGGACGGAGGCGATCCTGGCCGCGATCGAGCGTGAGGAGGCCCAGTTCGCCCGGACGCTCGATGCCGGCACGTCCCAGCTCGAGGTGGCCCTGACCGGCCTTGCCCCGGGCGTCGAGCGCGTCGTCGGGCGACGGCCGGAGGATCTCCCTGCCGGTGCACCCGAGGTTCCGGGCGATCTCGCGTTCCGGCTCCACGATACGTTCGGCTTTCCGATCGACCTGACGATCGAGCTGGCGGCCGAGTCCGGCGTCGGGGTGGACCGGGCGGGATTTGACGCCGCCCTCGCCGAGCAGCGCGAGCGGAGTCGCTCGGGCAAGAAGGCCGAGCTCGCAAAGCACGCCGAGCTCACCACCCTGTACCAGTCGATCCAGGCCCGCCGTGGCGATACCCGCTTCCTGGGCTACGACACGACCTCGGCCCCGGCATCGGTCGTCGCGATCGTTCGGGACGGGATGGAGTTCGACGAGCTGACCGGCCTGGGCGCCGCCGAGATCGTCCTCGACGCCAGCCCCTTCTATGCCGAAGGTGGCGGACAGGTCGGCGACCGCGGCGAGCTGCGCGAGGCCGGCGGCGGCTCGTCCCTCTTCAGCGTCGAGGACACCCAGCGCCCGGTCGGCGGGCTGATCGTCCAGCGCGGCACGCTCCACGGCCGGCTCCGGGTCGGTGAGACCGTTGACGCGGTCGTCGATCCCGAGCGGCGCGCCCATACGATGCGCAACCACACGGGGACCCATCTCCTCCACCGCGCCCTGCGCAACGTCGTCGGCGAGGCTGCTCGTCAGGCGGGCTCCCTCGTGACACCCGACTACCTGCGCTTCGACTTCCCGTTCGACCGGCCGCTGACCGGCGACGAGATCCGGGCGATCGAGGACGAGGTCCGGGCGATCATCCGCGACGACCGGACCGTGACCCCGGCGTTCATGACGATGGCCGGGGCCGTCGAAGCCGGGGCCGACGCCTTCTTCGATGAGAAGTACGGCGAGACGGTCCGGACCGTCCGGGTCGAGGGCTTCAGCCACGAGCTGTGCGGCGGGACGCACTGCCGGGCGTCGGGCCAGATCGGCAGCTTCGTGATCACCGCCGAGCGGTCGATCGGATCCGGCATGCGCCGGATCGAGGCCCTCACGGGCGCGGGCGCGGATGCGTACCTCCGGACGCGCACGGACGCGCTCGCGGCCGCGGCCGAGGCCGCCGGCGCCCAGACCGTCGAGGTCGTGGCCGATCGGATCACGGCTCTCCTGGATGAGCTGCGCGAGACGAAGCGGCGGCTCAAGGCCGCGGCCGCAGCCGGGACCGGCGGCGGACTCCCGACGTCGGCCGATCTCGCGGCCCGGGCGGAGGACATCGCGCCGGGCGTGAAGCTCGTCGCGTTCGCCGGGCCATACGAATCGATCGACACGCTGAAGGGCGCCTCGAAGGATCTCCGCGGGATCTTCGGCTCTGGCGTCATCGCCCTCGCCCTCGACGCCGACGAGCCCCAGCTGTTCGTCACCGTCAGCGACGATCTCGTCGCCCGCGGAATCGCAGCCGGCGACCTCGTGCGCCAGGCCGCGACCGCGATCGACGGCCGGGGCGGTGGCCGGCCCGAGATGGCCCAGGGCAAGGGCACGAAGCGCGACGGGCTGCCGGCGGCAATGACGGCCATCGCCGACGCGATCCGCTCCCGGCTCGACGCCGCGAAGCCCGCGTGACCGTCGACCGTCGGCTCCGGACCGGGGTCGGGTCGGCACGTCGCGCCACGATCGTCATGACCGGGACGAGCTGACCGTGGCCTTCCTGCGCCGGCTCTGGCAACGCGGCGACGGCGAGTCGCTGGCCGCCTGCACGGCGCTCGACATCGGGACTGAATTCGCGAAGGCCCTGGTCTTCGAGATCGGCGACGACGGGCACGGCACGGTCCGCGGGGTCGGCCGCAAGCGGCAGGGACTGAGTCACATGTCGTCGGGCACGGTCGCTGACATCGGAGCCGTCGTCGACAACTGCTCGGTCGCCCTCCAGGAGGCCGAGGAGATGGCCGGCTTCCGGCCGAGCCAGGTCGTGATCGGGATCGCCGGCGAGCTCGTCAAGGGCTTCACGACCCACAGCAGCCAGGAGCGCAGGAAGCCCGACGTCCCGATCACCGAGGCCGAGCTCCAGAAGCTGATCGACAGCGTCCAGCGCGAGGCCCTCCGCGAGGCGGAGCGCTCCATCACGTGGGAGACCGGCCTGCCGAACGTGGACGTCCGGCTCGTCCACGCCGCGATCGTCGGCGCCGCGATCGACGGCTATGCGCTCACGAACCCGGTCGGGTTCCAGGGACGCCACGTGAAGATCGGGATCTTCAACGCGTTCGCCCCGCTGGTCCATCTCGGGGCGCTCCAGACGGTGGCCTCGCAGCTTGACCTGGAGCTCCTCGAGATCGTCGCCGAGCCGTACGCCGTGGCCCGGGTCCTGGGTTCCGAGCAGATCCGCCAGTCCGGTGCCCTGTTCGTCGACGTCGGCGGCGGCACGACCGACGTCGCCCTCGTCCGGCAGGGCGGGATCGAGGGAACCAGGATGTTCGCCCTTGGCGGCCGGGCGTTCACGAAGAGCATCGCCGATCGGCTCGACCTGCCGTTCCCACGGGCCGAGTCGGCCAAGGTCGATTACGCCCGCGGCCTCGCGGTGGACCGCCGCGCCGAGATCGCAACGATCGTCGGCGAGGATGTCGAGGTCTGGGCGGCCGGGGTCGAGCTCGTCATGGAGGAGCTCGGCGGCGGCGACCTGCTGCCCGGCCGGATCTACCTGTGCGGCGGCGGCTCGCGCCTGCCCGAGATCGAGGCGGCCCTCCGCTCCGAGCGGTTCTGGAGCAAGCTCTCGTTCGCCCGGCCGCCCGAGGTCGTCGTCATGGGCCCGTCCATCGTCGAGACGATCACCGACGCCACCGATCTCCTCGTCGACCAGCAGGACGTGACCCCGCTCGGCCTGGCCTACCAGGCGATCGAGCTCCAGACGACCGAGGATCCCCTCGACGCGGCCCTGCGCCGGGTCCTCCGCGCCATGAAGGTCTAGCCCTTGCGCGCTACGCTTCGTGGGCATGGCTGAAGGCATCGTCTATCTCGACGTCGACGACGAGATCACCTCGGCGGC
The DNA here is from genome assembly GCA_030856145.1 of Chloroflexota bacterium. GTDB lineage: Bacteria > Chloroflexota > Limnocylindria > Limnocylindrales > CSP1-4 > CF-46. The sequence goes on from JALYPW010000190.1 coordinate 4,029, forward strand.
GTCGCGTATCCGGTCGGCCGCGGGCACGAAGGTCGCCCTGGTCGTGCCGTACGGCTCGCGGATCGCCACCTCGCGGATGAACTTCCGGCTCCTCTCGCGCGAGGCCCTCGTCAGCAACAAGCGCCTCTCGATCGTGTCGGGCGACGCCGGCTCGCGGTCGCTGGCGGCGTCGGCGGGACTGCCCGTCTTCGGCTCGGTGGGGGAGTACGAGTCGTCGCTCAGCACGCCAGGGCCCGGGGCGGGCACGCGCACCGGCGATGCGGGCGAGACCGGCTCGGCGGCCCCGGGCGACGCCCCGGCCCGGGCAGCGGCAGCC
>JALYPW010000225.1 GCA_030856145.1 Chloroflexota bacterium
CAGGACCGCTGAACCGGGTTCCGCCGTGGACGACTCGATAGCCGACCGCCTCGATGGTCGCGGGATCGACGTCGGGTCGCAGGCCGTCGACGGTCTCGGCAACCACCGCCCCGATGTCGGCTCCGCGACTGGCGTCGGACCCGAGATCCAGCTCGACCTCGGCGCGTGGCGTGACGTCGGGAGGCTCCAGGACGGCCGCCTTCAGCGAACTCGAGCCGGCATTGAGGACCAGAACCCGCATCGCGGTTGCGCCGGCTCAGCCGGGCCAGATCCAGTCGCGGATCTCGGCCGGGTCATCGCCGATCTCGCGGGCGTGGGCCCGGGCCGTCTCGCGAGCCGCGACCATCCGCGCCCGGACGTCGGCCGCCCGCGGGCCCAGGCCCGGCACCCGGTCGATCACGTCCATCACGAGGTGGAACCGGTCGAGATCGTTGCGCATGACCATGTCGAACGGCGTCGTGACCGTGCCCTCCTCCTTGTAGCCACGGACGTGGAGGTTGGCGTGGTTCGTCCGGCGGTACGTCAGGCGGTGGATCAGCCACGGGTAGCCGTGGTACGCGAACACGATCGGCCGATTCGCGGTGAACAGCGCGTCGAAGGCGGCGTCCGACAGTCCGTGGGGATGCTCGCTCTCGGGCTGGAGACGCATCAGGTCGACGACGTTGACGAAGCGCAGCCGGAGGTCGGGCAGCTCTGCCCGCAGGATCGCCGCGGCGGCGAGGGCCTCGAGGGTCGGCACGTCGCCGGCGCAGGCAAGGACGACATCCGGCTCGCCGACGCCGGTCCCGGCCCAGTCCCACGCCCCGATTCCTCGGGTGCAATGGTCGACCGCCGCATCCATCGCGAGGAAGGTCGGCGCCGGTTGCTTGCCGGCGACGACGACGTTGATGTAGTGCCGTGAGCGCAGGCAGTGATCGGCGACGGACAGAAGCGTGTTCGCGTCGGGCGGGAGGTAGACCCGGACGACCTCGGCCTTCTTGTTCACGACGTGGTCGATGAAGCCCGGATCCTGGTGGCTGAAGCCGTTGTGATCCTGGCGCCAAACGTGGCTCGTCAGCAGGTAGTTGAGCGACGGCAGGGGACGCCGCCACGGGATTTCGCGGGTCATCTTCAGCCACTTCGCGTGCTGGTTGACCATCGAGTCGACGATATGGATGAACGCCTCGTAGCAGTCGAACAGGCCGTGCCGACCAGTCAGGGTGTAGCCCTCGAGCCAGCCCTGGCAGTTGTGCTCCGAGAGCATCTCCACGACTCGCCCGGTTGGGGCGAGGCCGTCATCGCTTTCGAGAATCTCCGCCTGCCAGACCCGGTCGGTGGCCTCGAACACCGCGCCGAGTCGGTTCGAGGCTGTCTCGTCGGGCCCGAAGATCCGGAACGTCGTCGGGTTGGCCCGGATCACGTCGCGGAGCCACGTCCCGAGGACGCGGGTCGCCTCGGCCGTCCCGGACGCCGGCCGCTCGATCGGGACCGCGTAGTCCCGGAAGTCGGGCAGGACGAGGTCCGTCGACGCCGCCCCGCCGCCGTTCGTGATCGGGTTGGCGCTCAGCCTCCGGTCACCGCGTGGCGAGAGGGCGAGGATCTCAGGTCGCGGCGCCCCGTTCGCGTCGAACAGCTCGTCGGGCCGATAGCTCCGCAGCCACTCCTCGAGCAGGACGCGTCGATCGGGCCGGGTCCGGACGTCGCCGAACGGGACCTGGTGCGAGCGCCAGTTGCCCTCGGCCGGCTTGCCGTCGACGGTCTTCGGGCCGGTCCAGCCCTTCGGGGTACGGAGGACGATCATCGGCCAGATCGGGCGCTGGTCGTCGCCGTCGATCCGGGCCCCACGCTGGATCGCCGCGATCGTGTCGAGCGTCCGGTCGAGGGCCGCCGCCAGCGCCTGGTGGACGACCGCTGGATCGTCGCCGCTGACCAGGATCGGGTCGTACCCGTTCCCCTTGAAGAAGTCGACCAGCTCGGCCTCGGGGATTCGGGCCAGGATCGTGGGATTGGCGATCTTGTAGCCGTTGAGGTGGAGGATCGGGACGACGGCCCCGTCGGTCCGCGGACTGAGGAACTTGTTGCCATGCCAGCCGGCGGCCAGCGGCCCGGTCTCGGCCTCGCCGTCGCCGACGACGCAGAAGACGACGAGGTCGGGCGCGTCGAAGGCGGCCCCGTATGCGTGCGACAGTGCGTACCCGAGCTCGCCGCCCTCGTGGATGCTGCCGGGCGTCTCGGGCGTCACGTGCGACCCGATCCCGCCGGGGAACGAGAACTGCCTGAACAGCTTCGCCATCCCGGCCGCGTCCATCGTGATGTCCGGGTACTGCTCGGTGTACGTGCCCTCGAGCCAGGCGTTGGCAACCGCCGCCGGCCCGCCATGGCCGGGGCCGATGATCCAGATGGCGTCGAGGTCGCGAGCGGCGATCACCCGATTCAGGTGGGCGTTGATGAAGTTGAGGCCGGGCGTCGTCCCCCAGTGCCCGAGGAGTCGAACCTTGACGTGCTCCTCGAGCAGGACTTCGCGCAGGAGTGGGTTGTCGAGCAGGTAGATCTGGCCGACCGAGAGGTAGTTGGCGGCTCGCCACCAGGCGTCGATTCGCTGAAGTTCTGCGGGTTCGAGGGGCAAGTCCGACGGCGGAGCGACCTTCGGCGTGGGCGTGGCCATCGGGTCCGACCTCCTGTCGATTGCACGGGCATCGTCCGAGCCCGTCGATCCAGATCTCCAGCCTAGCTGGCCCGGGCCGGGCCGGCCACCAGCGCACCGTGAACCCGGAGTGAACGCCGTGTGCAAACCGGAGGAAGCAGAGTCCGCCACGTCGCGTTCGGTCCGATCGGACCCCGGCTGGGGGCCGTTCGACCCCTCGTCCCTGCGCGAGCCTGCGCTTACCGTGGCGACATGGACCTGACCGCGACGCGCGTCGACGATCTGCCGGGATCCCGACGAACAGCGCCGGATCCCCAAACCGACAGCGCCAGCCCGCCGGCCGAAGTCGTCGGGATCCGGCCGATCGGTCCTGCCGACCAGACCGCCCTCCAGTCCTTCTATGCGGGGCTATCGGAGGAGAGCCGCCGAACCCGGTTCTTCGGCCCGACCGCGGGCATCGGCGCACCCCAGTCGAGCTGGTTCTGTACGCCCGACCACGACCACCGCGAGGGGTTCGTGGCCGTCGTGGCGTCCGCCGCGGGTCGCGAGCACCTGGTCGGCCATGTCTGTGTCGAGCCCGACGGCCCCGGCAGCGCCGAGGTGGCCGTCGCCGTTGCGGACGACCTGCGCGGTCGAGGGATCGGCCGTCGGCTCGTCGAACAGGCCGTCGCCTGGGCCCGGATGGACGGGCTCGAGCAGTTGACGGCGACGATGCTGGCCGGCAACCCCGCGATCCAACGCCTACTCACCGACCTGGGCCTGCCGAGCACGTCGCGCCCGATCGGCGCCGGTGTCGTCGAGATCCGCATCGATCTCCGGTCCGAGATCCGCCCTGCCTGATCAGGGCCTTCGGTCCATTCGGCCCGCCGAGTCGTGACCTCCGACCGTCGTCGTGACCGGCCCGCCCGGGTGATCCTCGCAGCGATGCCGGCATCCGTCGCTCGTCAGAGCCGCCGGCGCAGCGGAGGTCTGGTCATGAAGCGAATCCTGCTGGCCTACGACGGCGGCGAGCCCGCCCGTCGAGCCCTCGATACGACGGTCGAGCTCGCAACGAAGTTCGGAGCGACTGTCGGCGTCATCAGCGTCGTCCCGATCCGGACAAGCGCGATGGGTGTGAACCCGTGGGACGAGCGCCAGGTTCACGAGGATGCCCTGCGCGACGGCCAGGCCCGCCTCCGCGATCACGGCATCGAAGCCGAGTTGATCGAGCCGTACGGCGATCCGGCAACGACCATCGAGCGGATCGCCGCCGAGCGGTCCTACGACACGATCATCATC
>JALYPW010000239.1 GCA_030856145.1 Chloroflexota bacterium
GTAGAGGAGCGCCGCACCGAGGAGCGCCTCACCGCCCCTCCCGAGCGGGCTGGCGTAGATCACGAGCAACTCGTCGTAGAGCGTGGGGTTCGCGCCGGACAGCCAGATGTCGAAGACGTGCAGGACGATGAACACCCAGATCGCGAGCCCGGAGACGCGGTGGAAGGCCCAAGCGATCATCCCTTCGGAGCCGCGGTAGCGGAGCGTCATCGGATCGGGTCGGTCCTGGACGCGCGGCCGGGCGCGGTCAGTTCGACGCGCCGGCGTCGCCGGCGGTCGACGCCGAGGCCGTGGTCGCGGGGCTCGCGCCCAGGCGTTCGATGATCGCGTCGGCGTACTGGCTCGTCCCGGCCTCGCCGCCGAGGTCATAGGTCGTTCGTCGCCCGTCCGCGATGACCTCGCGCAAGGCCGTCTCGACCCGCTCGGCCGCCGCCTGCTCGCCGAGGTGGCGGAGCATCAGGACGCCGCTCAGGATCAGGGCGGTCGGGTTGGCCTTGTTCAGGCCGGCGTATTTCGGAGCCGAGCCGTGGACCGCCTCGAACACCGCTGCCTCGGTTCCGATGTTCGCCCCCGGGGCGACCCCGAGCCCGCCGACCAGCCCGGCACACAGGTCGCTCACGATGTCGCCGTACAGGTTCGGCAGGACGAGGACGTCGTACAGGTCCGGCTTCTGGACGAGCTGCATGCACATGTTGTCGACGATGCGGTCCTCGAACTCGATCCGGCCGTCGTAGTCCGCGGCAACGGTCCGGCAGCTCTCGAGGAACAGCCCATCGGACAGCTTCATGATGTTCGCCTTGTGGACCGCGGTGACCTTGCGTCGGCCGTTGGCGATCGCGTACTCGAAGGCGTAGCGGGCGATCCGCTCCGAGGCGGCCCGGGTGATGATCTTGATGCTCTCGGCGGCATCGGGGCCGACCATGTGCTCGATCCCGCCGTAGAGGTCTTCGGTGTTCTCCCGGACGATGACGAGATCGACGTCCTCGTAGCGGGTCTCGAGGCCCTTCATCGAGCGCGCCGGGCGGACGTTGGCGTACAGCCCGAGCGCCTGGCGGAGCGTGACGTTGGCGCTCCGGAAGCCGCCGCCGACGGGAGTCGTGATCGGGCCCTTGAGCGCGACCGTGTTGCGCCGGATCGACTCGAGGACGGGCTCCGGGAGCGGCGTGCCGTGCTCGGCGATCATCGCCTCGCCGGCCTCCTGGACCTCCCACTCGAACGCCACCCCGGTCGCTTCGAGGACACGACGGGTCGCCTCCGCCAGCTCCGGACCGATGCCGTCGCCGGGGATCAGGGTCACGCGGTGGGCCATGCCGTCATTCTAGCCGGGCGGGTGGCACGGTGACGGCCGGCTCTCCGGAGGATGCCCGGTCGAGCATCAGCCGGGACGACCGCCTCGCGTCATGGCCGGGTCGGCGGTGCGCCTGGGCTCGGGTCCACGATGAGGATCCCGAGGTCGGCCGCTCGGCCGAACGTGGTTCGCCCATCCGGCGACGTGATCGCGACCGCGACCCGATAGGTCGCGGCGGTTGCGTCTCCCTTCCAGGACACCCGGAGCTGCCTCCGCTCGCCGGCCTGCCAGTCGATGCCATCGAACCAGCTCGACCAGACCTCGCGCCCGTCGCCGGTCGCCAGCGAGAACCTGACCCGGGTGCCGGAGATCGGCCCGCCAGCGTTTTCGAGCTGGGCCCAGAAGCTGGCGCGACTGGTCAGCCCGTCCGGGTCCGTCACTGGATCGACCGGGGGCAGGCGATCGATCCCGCCGTCGACCACGAGCACCCCGGTCAGCGGCGCGGAGCGGTCCCGCCCGAGCTGGAGCGGCGTCATGGGCGGCAGCGGCGATGCCAGGGCGACGATCAGGAGCAGCTGGATCGCGATCACGACCGTGGACCGCCGGATGCCACCCTCGCCCAGCCGCTCGCCTTGGTGTTCGGTTGCCAGGAGGCCGGCGACGGTCGCGACGACGCCCACGAGGAGGATGAGGAGGGGCTGGATCCCGTGGAAACCCCAGCGGATCCAGGCGTTCGACTCCCCCAGGTCGCGACCGAGGAGGCGCGGCAGCCAGACCTCGCGGAGCGGGTCGCGGACCGACTCGGGTGCGTTCGGCATCGTCACGGTCGCCGCAACGAAGATCGCGATCGAGACCGCGATCGCGACGAGCGCGACGGGCCGGATCGCACGCGGCGCAAGGCCAACAAGGATGGCGCCGAAGGGCAAGGCCGGCATGAGGTAGCGAGGTCCGGGCGTCCACCCACCGAACGGATTCAGAGCACCGCTGTTGTACGTCATGAACGCGACCACCATTGCGCCTGCCACGAGCACTTCCGCCCGGAGCCGAGTCCTGATGGCGACGAGGCCGAACGGCGCCAGCGCGAGCCACGGGGCGTAGGTCAGCAGGCCGCGCGGTCCGATGAGCAGGTCGCGGGTCGTCGCCGCCGACGGCCAGACGATGGACACGATGCCCTGGCTGTTCTGCTC
>JALYPW010000246.1 GCA_030856145.1 Chloroflexota bacterium
GCTGACATTCGAGGAGTTCGAAGGCCACCTCAACCAGGTCGTTCACATGTCCGCGACGCCCGGTCCATACGAGCACGAGCGCAGCCAGCGCGTCGTCGAGCAGCTGATCCGGCCGACCGGGGTCGTGGACCCGGTCATCGAGGTCCGCCCGACCGATGGCCAGATCGACGACCTGATGGAGGAGATCCGGCTGCGCGTCGAGCGCGGCGAGCGGGCCCTGATCACGACCCTCACCAAGAAGATGGCCGAGGACCTGCCCGACTACCTGCGCGAGCTCGGCGTCAAGGTCCAGTACCTGCATAGCGAGGTCGACACCCTCGAGCGAGTGGCGATCCTGCGCGACCTCCGCCTCGGGGTGTTCGACGTCCTCGTCGGGATCAACCTCCTGCGCGAGGGCATCGACCTGCCCGAGGTCACTCTCGTCGCGATCCTCGACGCCGACAAGGAAGGCTTCCTGCGGAGCTCGTGGTCGCTGATCCAGATGATCGGCCGGGCGGCCCGCAACATCGGCGGACGGGTCGTGATGTACGCCGATCGCACGACCGAGTCGATGGCCGCCGCGATCGACGAGACGAACCGCCGCCGGGCGATCCAGGTCGCCTACAACACCGAGCACGGGATCGAGCCGACTACGATCGTCAAGGAGATCCACGACCTGAACGAGCGGCTCCGGTCCGTCGCCGAACGGACCGTCGTCTACACGTCCGAGCGCGAGGAGCTGGCCGGTCGGGCGCTGTCGATGGAGAACACGAAGGCGATCGAGAAGCTCGTGACCCGGATGGAGACCGAGATGCGGGCGGCGGCCAAGGAGCTTGACTTCGAGCGGGCGGCCGCCCTCCGCGACGAGATCCAGAACATCCGCCTCAGGGTCCTCGAGCAGGATGCCTCGCTGATCGTCGGGCGGGCCGCAGAGCGCGCGGCGCGTGGGAGCGGGCTCGCCGGGGCGGCGGAGCGGAAACGGAGCGCGCGTCGCTCGGATGCGCTCGGCGACAGTCCGGCCTTCGAGGTCACCAGCGTCACGGTCCTTCCGGCCGAGGAGGAGCCGGGCGACACGCTCGACGCCGATCCGCACGGCGACAGCGAGCGGACCGGCGACGAAAACACCGCCGCCGACTGGCTGCCCGGCATCCGCGACGAGCACGAGGACACCGGGCGGACGGCCGCCTGGCGCGACCGCCCGACGTGGGATCACACGGTCACGCCCAACATCCGCAGCCGGACGGGGTCGCGACCGGCTCGCCGCCGACGCTGACGCGCAACCCGATATTCGGGTGGCCGCGGGGGTCTACACTCGCGGCGTCCCGATCGGGACAGGAACGGGAGGTCCACCGATGGGTTCGATCCGATTTCGACGCGGCGCCGCGCTCTTCTTCGTCCTGGCGATGGCGATCGGTGCCTGTAGCGGCACCCCGGCGGCCAACACCGACAACCCGGCCGGGACCGTGTCCGCCGCCTTTGCCGCGGCCCAGTCCGGAGGCATCACGAAGCTTTCGGAGTTCGCCTGCGCGGCCCACAAGAACGACATCGCCGAAGCCTTCGGCGGGGCCGATCTGAGCGGGCTGTCGGCGCTCGGGATCAAGCCCGAGGACATCACAGGCGCGATGGCGATCACATTCGAGAACGTGACGACGAAAGAGGTCACGAAGTCGGACACGGCGGCCACCGTCCATGTCACCGGCGACACGAAGATCACCATCGACAAGGACAAGTTCAAGGTGCTGATGAAGACGGTCATGGCGGCCCAGGGCCAGCCCGTGGACGACGCGACGCTCGACACGATGATCGGCGCGATGTCGACGCAGCTGTCGCAGACCCAGAAGCTCGACGAGGACGTCAACGTCGTCAAGGAAGACGGCAAGTGGCTCCTCTGCGAGTGATCGCCTGATCGCCGCCGTCCGACACGGCCTTCGACGGTCATGAACGTCTGTTCCAAATCGACGTGATCGCATACACTGCAGGGGTATGCCGCAGGATCAGCTCGTCGTTCGTGGTGCCCGCGAACACAACCTGAAGAACGTCACCGTCGCGTTCCCGCGCGACCGGTTGGTCGTGATCACCGGCCTGTCGGG
>JALYPW010000254.1 GCA_030856145.1 Chloroflexota bacterium
GCCGTCGCGAGCGGGGCGTTGCCGGACCTCGGCCCGGGCGCGGAATTGCCCGCGGTGGATCTCGAGCGCCCGGCGAGCCCGGAGCACGGCGACTTCGCCGCCAGCCTCGCCCTGAAGCTGGCCCGGCCATATCGCCGCGCACCGCTGGACATCGCCGCGGCGATCGCAGCCGAGATCGCCAGCGAAGCGGCCGGCGGCGGCGGTTCGTCCCCGATCGCGTCGGTCGAGGTCGCCCCGCCCGGATTCCTGAACCTCCGCCTCACCGACGCCGCCCTCGGCGCGACGGTCCGGAGCGTCCTGGCCGATCCTGCCGGCTGGGGCCGGGTTCCGGCGGTCCGCCCGCGCCAGGTCAACGTCGAGTTCGTGTCGGCCAACCCGACCGGCCCGCTGACGATCGGCAACGCCCGCGGCGCCTTCGTCGGTGACCTGCTCTGCCGGGTGCTCGCGGCGGGCGGGCAGGCGGTCACCCGCGAGTACTACTTCAACGACTCGGGAACTCAGGTCAGCAACCTCGGCGCCTCGGTCGTCGCGATCCGGAGGGGGACGCCGGTGCCGGACGACGGCTATCACGGCGGATACGTCGAGGATCTCGCCGGCGGGCTCCCGGCCGAGGTCGCGAGCGCGGCCGAAGCACCCGGCGCCGATGCCGCGGACATCGTCGGGCGCTGGGCGGCGGGCCGGGTCCGCGAGGGGATCGAGGCCAGCCTCGAGCGGCTCGGCGTCCACTTCGATGTCTGGAAGAGCGAGGGTTCGCTCCACGCCGAGGGCTGGGTCGACCGGGCGCTCGAGCGGCTCCGGGCCGGCGGTCACGTGTACGAGCAGGACGGCGCCCTGTGGTTCCGGTCCACGACGTTCGGCGACGACAAGGACCGGGTGATCATCCGGTCGGACGGCCGCCCGACGTACTTCGCCGCTGACATCGGTTACGTCACCGAGAAGTTCAGCCGCGGCTTCGACCACCTGATCTACATCTGGGGCGAGGACCACCACGGGACGGTCGCCCGGAACCGCAACGCGGCCGAGGCGATGGGCTACGACCGTGAGGCCGTCCAGATGCTCCTCTACTCCTGGGTCCGGTTCATCCGCGACGGCCAGGAGATCTCGATGAGCAAGCGTGCCGGCGAGTTCATCTCGCTTGACGAGCTGCTCGCCGAGGTCGGCGTCGATGCCGCCCGCTGGTTCTTCGCCTCACGAGCGGCGACCACCGGAATCGACTTCGATATCGAGCTCGCCAAGAAGCAGTCGGCCGAGAACCCGGTGTACTACGTCCAGTACGCCCATGCCCGGGTCGCCTCGATCCTGCGCAAGGCGACCGCAGTCGGGATCGCCCCGGCCGCCGAGGTCGACGCGCTCCTTGGCGGTGCGCCGGAAGCGGCCCTCGCCCGAGCGGTCGTCCGCTTCCCGGAGGTCGTCGAGGACGCGGCCACGTCCGAGGAGACCCACGGGGTGACTGCCTACGCGACGATGCTCGCCACCGAGTTCCACGCCTTTTATCGCGATGCGCGGGTCGTCGACGAGACCGAGCCCGAGCGGTCGGCCGGCCGGCTAGCCCTCGTGTCGGCCGCCCGGGTCACGCTCGCCAAGGCCCTCGGCCTGCTCGGGATCTCCGCCCCGGAATCGATGTAGTCAGCCGGCCAGGCCGAGGACGCCGGTCACCTGGGTCAGCGTCGCGTCGTCCGACCCGATCACGATCCAGCGAGTCATCCCGCCCTGGCCCGGCAGCACCCGACCGGGCCCGGCCGCAGTCGCGACCCGTGGTGCGACGCCGGTCTCGAACTCGGCCGCGTCGGCTTCCGTGTCCCACTCCGTCCGGAAGACGACTGCCCACTTCCCGTCCGGTCCGTCGAGAAGGGCCATCCGGTCGCCGCCCCAGCCGACGACCGCGGGCGGCGGCGGCGCCGGCAACCCGCCGGTGGGAACGGTGGCGGAGATCCAGACGCCGAGTTGGTGCTCCCCGAACGTGTCGACCAGCCCGGTCGTCCAGCCGGCCCCGAGCTTCGTCGCGAGAACCGGATCGATCTCGACATCGATCGGCTGCTCGCGGCTCGCCCATTTCTCCGGGTGCAAGATCTGCTCCGTGGAGTCGGGCGGGTTCGCCCAGGCTGCGTCGATCGCGGGGAAACCGCCCTGGAGTTGAAGCCCGAGGGCCCAGACCGTGCCCTCGAGGGCGGCGAACAGGATCTGCGATGCGATGAGCGGCGGAATGCGCTGGAGCGCCGCCTGCGCTTCAGCGTCGTTGCCAGCGCCAAGGACCGCGCCCATCTCGGCGGGTCCCAGGTTCTGCTGGAGCCAGTACGTCATCGTCACGTAGGCATCGCCCTCGACCAGTGCCTGACGGGCAAGCTGTCGATCGCTCTGGTCCGCGAGGGAGTCGGGCTGGAAGTTGACGAGATCGAAGTTCTGGTCCTGGAGGGCGTGCGTGTACTCGTGTGCGTACAGGACCTTCTCGAGCGGCCCGACGCCGCCGCCCTTGGAGACGACGTACAGCTTCTTGTCGGTCGGGACATAGAGCCCCGCGACCTGGCTCTCGAGGAGGTCGCCGTAGACGTCGGTCAGCTTGTCGCCCTTGGGCAGGACTCCCAGGGCGTGATACAGGCGCTCGTACGCGGCGAGAAGAGCTGCCGGACTGTCTTCGTTGAGCTGCTTTGTGAGCAGCTCGACCATCTGCGCCGGGCTGAGGATCGTCGGCTGGGTCGGGCTCTTCTCGTCCAGATCCCGGAGCGCCCGGACCTGGCCGTTGATCTGGTCGTAGAGCGCGGACAGCTCAGCCGATGAAAGCGGCGAGGGAGGCGCCGACGGGACCGCGGACGGGGCCGCAGTCGTTGTCGGAGAAGCCGAGGAACCGGACGGCGTGGCCGATGGCGCGGTCGACCCGCAACCGACGGCCGCGATCACGACCACGACGAGGGCGAACCATGCTCGGCTGGTGGGTCGGCGAGGTGTCGCCGGGCGGTCGTGATGCATCGCGCGGATTGTTGCACGGGCCATGGGCGCCCCACGATAGCCGACAGTCAGGGAGTTCCATGTCGCTTTCTTAATGGCTTTCCCGGTTGTGGATGAACCCGACCCGTCTAGCGTTCATTTCGGACCGAACCCGATGGGTTCCATCCTCCCTCCCTCCGAGCGGGGGCGCCGATTGGGCAGGCGTCCCCGCTCATTCTTTGCCCCACTCACTGGCTGTCACGCTTGGGCCCGTTGGTCGCGGTTGGGTGGTGTCCCGCGGTGCAGCGGGCTGTGCAAGAATCGGGTCATGGAATTGACCTGGTACGGCCGGACCTGCATCCGGATGCGCGGGAGGGACGCCGTCGTCGTCGCCGATCCCTATCAGACGATCGTCGGACCGACCGGACGCGGTATCACCGGCGACATCGTCACGTTCTCCCACCCGGACGACCGGCCGCTGCCGAAGGCCAAAGGGATCCGGTCGCGCGACGGCTCGACCCTCCTGCCGTCCTCGCTCGACGCGTCGTTCGTCCTCGACGGCCCCGGTGAATACGAGGTCAAGGACGTCCTGGTGACCGGCGTCCGGACCTATCGCGACGACACGAAGGGATCCGAGCGAGGCAAGCAGGTCGCCTTCGTTATCGAGCTCGACGGCATGCACACGATCCACCTCGGCGAGATCGGCCATCTCCTGACCGAGGAGAAGGTGGCCGACATCGGGCCGGTCGACATCGCCTGCGTGCCGCTCGGCGGCGTCCTCTCGCCCCAACGCCTTGCCGAGCTGGTCGCCCAGCTCGGTCCCAGGATCGTGGTGGCGATGCCGCTCGATGAAGACGCGCCCGACACGGCCGAGGCCGTGGCCAAGTTCTTTCACGAGATGGGCGGTGATCCGGCGCCCCAGCCGAAGCTGTCGATCACGATCTCGGGCCTGCCGTCAGAGACCACTCCGGTACTCCTGGAGTCGCGCGGCAAGGTCTGAACGGACGGGCCCCGTCGTCCCGGGAGCGCGCCCGCCGGGCCTACCCGCGATCCAGGACGATCTTCCCGCCCTTCAGCACGGTCCGGACGAGGTCTGCCGCGGGCCAGTACGGGATCTGGCGCGATGTCGGGACGTTCCAGATCACGAGATCGGCCTGTTTCCCGGCTTCGAGCGATCCGATGTCGTCCGCCAGACCGAGGGCAAGCGCGGCGTTGATCGTCACCGCGGCCAGCACCTCGTCGGGCGCCATCCTCAGGTTGAGGCAGGCCGCGGTCATCGCCAGGGGCAGGCTCGGCGTCGGGGAGGTCCCGGGATTGAAGTCCGTCCCGATCGCGACCGGCACGCCGGCGTCGATGAACGCCCGGGCTGGGGCGTGGTGGTCCTTCATCAGGAACCACGTCGTGGCCGGCAGGAGGGTCGCGACCACGGGTCGCCCGTCAGCAGCGGCTGAGGCCATGGCCGCGATCCCGGCCTTCGACGGCGTCGCCAGGTGATCGGCGGTCGTTGCCCCGATCTCTGCCGCGAGCTCCGCGCCGCCGCTCGGTGCAAGCTCGTCGGCATGGAGCCGCGCTCGCAGCCCGAGCGCCGCGGCAGCGGTCAGGACCCGTCGCGACTGGTCGGCCGTGAAGACCCCTTCCTCACAGAAGACGTCGGCCGCGACCGCTCGACCCTGGGCCGCCACACCGGGCAGCTGCTCGTCGAGCAGGTGCCGGACGTACGCCTCGGTGCCATCGGGCCGGCCCCTGAACTCGGGCGGGACGGCATGGGCGCCGAGCCATGTCGGGACGATGTCGATCGGCCCATCTCGACCGAGCTCATACGCGATCTGGAGCAGGCGCAGCTCGGTCGCGAGATCGAGTCCGTAGCCGGACTTGGCCTCGATCGTCGTCACCCCGTGGCCGAGCATCTCGTCGAGCCAGCGCCGGCCGTGCGCCGCGAGGGCCTCGCTGGACGCAGCGCGCGTCGCCGCCACGGTCGACAGGATCCCGCCGCCGGCCGCGAGGATGTCGAGGTACGCCGCGCCGCGCTGGCGCAACTCGAGCTCGCCCTCGCGGCTGCCGCCGAACAAGAGGTGGGTGTGGGGGTCGATCAGGCCGGGGGTGACCGAGCCGCCGCGCGCGTCGAGGCGATCGAAGCGCTCGATCGGATAGCCC
>JALYPW010000279.1 GCA_030856145.1 Chloroflexota bacterium
GTCGGACCACTGTCGGCGGCCCGCAAGACGGAGGTGCGTCGCTGCGCGCCCGCCTCTCGACCATCGTTGTCGTCGCGGTCGTGGTCGCTGTCTTCCTGATGTTCGCCGTCGGCATCGAGCTGTGGACCGACGCCTTGTGGTACCGGAGCGTCGGCTTCGACCAGGTCTTCTGGACGCGCCTCGGCCAGCAGGCGGGCCTGTTCGCGCTGGGTGGACTCGCGGCCCTCGCGCTTCTTCTGGCGAACCTCTGGCTGGCCGGCCGGCTCTCCCCGGCGTCGCCCCTCGACGGCGTCGGCGGGGGCACCCTGCGCGGCTGGCTCGATCGCCTGAACGAGGCCCAGGCTGGCGCCGAGCGAGCTCGGACCGGCGGCCGGCCGCAATACGACCAATGGGATCGCACGCCGCGCGAACCGGTCAGCGTCACCCCGATCGATCTCCCGGATCCGGTGCCGTTCGGGCGGATGGCGATCATCGTTGTGGCCGTCCTCGCCGCCCTCGGCGTGGCCGGTTCCGTGGCCGCCAGCTGGGAGACGATCGCTCTCTGGCAGCATCGCGTCCCTTTTGACCCGTCCGGGACGACCGTCGCCGACCCGATCTTCGGTCGCGACATCTCGTTCTTCCTGTTCGACCTGCCGTTCCTGCGCCTCGTCCAGAGCCTGGTCAACGGCCTGCTCGTCGCGGCTCTCATCATCGCCGGGGCACGCTACCTCCTGTCCGCGATGGCCGGCGCCGCGGTGTTCGACACGCGGGTCCGGGTCCACCTCGGCGCCCTTGCCGGCCTGTTCCTGATGTCGATCGCGCTCGGCTACCAGCTCGACAAGTTCGAGCTCGTCCACAGCAACCGCGGAATCGCCACCGGGGTCAGCTTCACCGACCAGAACGCCCAGTTCCTCGCCTACGACGTCCTGACCGGGCTGTCGGCGATCGCCGCCGCGTTCCTGGTCGGCGGCGCGTTCGCCCGCGTCCTGTGGCCGCTGACCCTGACCCTCGCCGTGTGGTTCATCGCCTCGATCGGGATCGGCCGGCTGTATCCGGCGGCGATCCAGCAGCTGACGGTCGTCCCCAACCAGTACGCCCAGGAGCAGCCGTACATCGCGAACAACATCGCGATGACCCGCCTCGCGTTCGACCTCAACGAATGGACGGAGCGGGCGTACCGCGGCGACGTGCCGCTGACCGAGGCCGGCATCGCGGCCGACGCCGCGACGTTCGCCAACGCCCGGTTGTGGGACTACCGGCCGCTCGGCGACACCCTCGACCAGCTCCAGACGGTCCGCACCTACTACGACTTCGTCGACGTCGACACGGACCGCTACCTGATCAACGGCGAGCTCCGCCAGGTGATGCTGTCCGGTCGTGAGCTGGACCTCTCGAAGAACGCGAACGCCACCGGCTGGGTCAACCAGCGGGTGATCTACACCCACGGCATCGGCGTGGCGATGGTCCCGGTCAACGAGGTCGCCTCGCAGGGCCAGCCGCGCCTCCTGATCTCGAACCTGCCGCCGATCTCGACCGGCGGTGCTCCGACCGTCACCGAGCCGCGAATCTACTTTGGCGAGGGCAACAGCTCGTATGTCGTGGTCGGTGCCCGCCAGGCCGAGTTCGACTATCCCCGGGGCACCGACACCAGCGACGGCGACGCCGTCCCGACCAAGTGGACGGGCAAGAGCGGGATCCCGCTCGACACGACCCTCAATCGGCTCCTGTTCGCGATCCGCTTCCGCGACCTCAATCTGTTGATCACCGACCAGGTCACCAACGAGAGCCAGCTCCTGTTCCACCGCCAGCAGGGCGAGCGTCTGCGCCTGATCGCGCCGTTCCTGAAGTACGACAAGGACCCCTACATCGTCATCGACGGGGCGGGCCGGTTGAAGTACATCCAGGACGCGTTCACCACGAGCGACCAGTTTCCTCACGGCCAGGAGTTCGATCCCGACGGCGAGCTCGCGCCGGCAAGCGGCCTCCGGGGCGACCCGTTCAACTACATCCGGAACAGCGTCAAGATCGTCACCGACGCCTACGACGGGACCATGACTTTCTACGTGGCCGACGCCTCGGATCCCCTGATCCGGGCCTGGCAAGGCGTGTTTCCGACGCTGTTCCGGCCGCTCGCCGACCTCCCTCTCGATCTCCTCGCGCACCTCCGGGTGCCGGAGGAGCTGTTCGACGTCCAGACCCGGGTCTTCGGCCGCTACCACGTGACGAACCCCGAAACGTTCTTCTCGCAGAACGACCTGTGGACCGTCCCGGTCGGGACCAGCAACGAGCAGAGCCTCCCGCCCGAGGCCTACTACGTGATGATGCGGATGCCGGGCGCCGACGAGGCCGAGTTCCTCCTGCTCCAGCCGATGATCCCGAAGGGCCGACCGAACATGATCGCGTGGGTTGCCGCCCGGAACGCGCCCGAACGCTACGGCGAGACGACCGTCTTCCGCTTCCCGAGCGACAGCACGATCTTCGGACCGGTCCAGGTCGAGGCCCAGATCGACGCCGACCCCGAGATCAGCCAGCAGGTCTCGCTCTGGGATCAGGCCGGCAGCGAGGTCGTCCGGGGCAACCTGATCGTCGTTCCTGTCGGCGATTCGCTGATCTACCTCCAGCCGGTGTATCTCCGCTCCAAGAGCTCCGGCTTCCCGGCCTTCGAGCGGATCGTCGTGGCCTCGCCGACGAACGTCGTCTGGGGCACGTCGCTGCGCGACGCCCTGACCCGGCTGCTCGCGGAGCAGAGCGGCAACACCCCCGGGCCGTCGCCCTCGCCGGGCCCGACCCCGACCCCGGGGCCCGGCGGGTCGCCCGGTCCGACGCCAACGGCCAGCGCCGGAC
>JALYPW010000316.1 GCA_030856145.1 Chloroflexota bacterium
GTGCGAAGGTGTCGTAGAACTCGCGCGTCGTCATGACGCCGTTGCGGTTGGCCGAAAACAGGTCGGCCAGGGCATCGACGAACCGGGCGCTGCCCATCCTGGTCCGGAGGCCGTTCAGGAAGCCCGCCGCCTTGAAGTAGATCGTCTGGTCGTAGCTGTGTGCGTCACCCGACGTCTGCGGCGCCGGGATGTTCGGGAACTCGTAGATGGTGCTGTTCGCCGGCCGGGTCGGGCTCCAGGCGTTGAGCGAGCCGAACGCGTAGCTCGCGGCAACTCGGCGATGCCCTCGTCAAGCCACGGCTCGCGCATCTGGTCGTTGCCGACCATCCCGTCCGAATGGCGCGGCGGCAAGCTGGCCGCCGGCCGCCCGGACGACGGCCAGATCCGACAGTGGATCGCGGCCGACGACCTCGAACGGCAGTTCGTCGCCGTCGACGAACGTGGCGGTTCCCCGCTCCGCGCCGGCGACGACGTGGGCGTTGGTGACCAGGAACCCCTCCCGGGTGAAGGCGACGGCCGAGCCGCTGCCACCGCCCCAGCCGCCTCCGCGCCGCTCGACCCAAAGGCTCGCGATGGACGGAATCAGCAGCGCTGCTGCGGTGCTGACGGCCGTCGAGTAGGCATCGAGGGCGTCATCCTCGATCGCGAGGGCCAGGACGTCGTCGCTGTCCGACTCGACAGGCGCGAGCTCGCGCAGGGCGACCACGACTCAGGCCTCGCCCGAGGCGTCGATACCGCCACCGACGCTGACCGCCCGCTCCTCGTCGCCACGGACGATCTTGAGCTCGATCGGCATTCCGGCTTCGGCCAGGATCGTCGCCAGGCCGTCAGAGTCGGCGAGCGGCTGGCCGGCGGCCTCGATCAGGAGGTCCCCCTCGCGGATCCCGGCCCGGTCGGCGGGGCTGCCGTCCTCGACCCCTCGGACCAGGAGCCCCTCGCGCTCGGTCAGCCCGACAGACCGACGCAGGCGCTGGGCGACCGCCGACGGCGCGATCGCGATCCCGAGGCGGGGCCGGCTGACCGACTCTCCGCGAGAGAGGGTCTCGATCCGCTCGCGGAGCGCGGCATCGGCGGGCCGGGCGAGGTAGAAACCCTCGCCGATCCGGTTCGTGTTCAGCGCGACGAAGCGCCCGCCGCCGTCGACCAGCGGGCCGCCCGACGAGCCGGATGCGAGCGGCGCGGTGTGCTCGATGCTGCCGCCGATCCGACTGCCGCCAGGGCCGCGGAATGTCTGCTCGATCGCCGATACGGTGCCGGCTGTCACCCGAGCAGCGCCGGCGCCGGTCGAGGCGAGCCCGAAGACCACGTCGCCGATCGTCGCTTCGGCATCCGACCACGCGACGGGCGTCGCCCCGGCCGTGTCGACCTCGATGACTGCGAGGTCGCCGTCGGGGTCCACGCCGAGGACGGATCCGCGGGTCGATCGTCCGTCGCGGAACGTGACCGTGACCTCGTCGCCGCGGAGGTTGTGGGCGTTCGTCAGGACGCGGCCGTCGGCTACGACCACGCCACTGCCGCGGACGTGTTGGCCGATCCCGACCACGGCCGGGCCGGCGCTGTCATGAACGCTGCGAATTGCGCTCGAGAGTTCGTCAAGGGTGGACATCGTGCGTGCGCCTCCGGGTCAGGGGTGGGGCAACAACGGCCAGAGCGGGTGAGTTCCGTCTCCGGCCCTCGCCTGACAGTCAGTTGTCAGTTGCAAGTCGCAACATACAACTCACTCGCGGGAAACGCAAGGCCCGACTACGATGGCCTCCATGGCCGAAGCTCCCACTCCTGGCCGACCGGTCGCCCTCTCCCCGAGCGGGCTCGAGTCGGCCCTGGATCGGGTGGGCGACCGCTGGTCGCTCCTCGTCGTGGACGCGCTCCTTGACGGGCCGCGGCGCTTCGGCGAGCTCCGCGAGGCGCTGCCCGCGATCGCCCCGAACATCCTGACCGACCGTCTCCGCCGCCTGGAGCGCGAGCGGATCCTCGTCTCGGCGCCGTACTCGACGCGACCGCCGCGGATGGAATACGTCCTCACCGGCGACGGCCGCGACCTGGCGTCGGCCCTCCGCCTCCTGTCCGACTGGGGGAGTCGGCGGACGGGCGGCGAGCCGCTCCGCCACGACCGCTGCGGGACGCCGATCGAGGCCCACTGGTTCTGCCCGACGTGCGGGCTGCCGGTCGGCGACGCGGAGATCGCCGGATCGGACGAGACGCGACTGATCTAGGA
>JALYPW010000405.1 GCA_030856145.1 Chloroflexota bacterium
TTGAAGCCGCGCGGCGAGGTCGTTGCCCTTGCCCACCCGGTCAGGCGAGCCTGGGAGGCGCTGACGGCCGAGGGCGTCCCGTTCAAGCTCGAGGATCAATCGGCCGGCTGGCTGGCCGTGGCCGACGTCGACCAGCTCGACCAGGTCCTGTGGGCCCTCCTCGACAACGCCCTGAAATACGGGGAACTCACCCCGATCTCCGTCGAGATCGTTCCGGTGCCTGACCAGCGTCGCCTTCGCCTGACGATCTCGGACCTGGGCCCAGGCGTGCTCGAAGCCGATCGGACCCGACTGTTCCGGCGCTTCGAGCGGGGCACCGAGCGGACGGCCGACGATGGCAGCGGCCTCGGGCTGTACGTCTCGCGCGAGCTGTGCCGAGCTATGGACGGCGACCTCGTCCTCGAGCCCCAGCTCGCCGGTCGGGGGGCATCGCTCAGCATCTACCTGCCGGGTGAGCCGCCGGAAGGAGAATGATCACGACGTCCCGGTTGGCCGGAACATCAGACGGCCGGCACGCTTGTGGTGCCGGCCGTTATTGTGTCGTTGCCCGGACGGTCCGTCCGGGACCTATCAGGCGAGGTTCTGCGCCTGTTGGCCGGTCGCAGCAGCGACCGTGCGGTCGCTTCGCGCCGATGCGCGCGACCAGATCAGGCGACGCGGATCGCCGGCGACGATCGCTGCGGCGGCCGTGCCGAGAATGGGAGCCAGCAGACTGGAGACTCCCAACATGTACGCGGCGAACGCGCCGACGTACCACATGGCGAGGAACCAAAGGGCTGTCGCAAGGACGCGTCGTTTCATGGATCGAGAGTCTCGCGCGTCCGATCGACTGGCAATAGCACTCAAGTCACGGGAGCGTTGCCAGCGGGCATAGGCCGAAAGGTGCGATGCAAGGTCGGTCGGGCACGATGCTGGTACTTTCCACCCATGGGAGCAACATGACGTCAATCCATCGAACTGCGCATGTTGGCCATCACAGAGCCGGAAGGCAACGGGGCCAGAGTCTCGCCGAGTTCGCCATCGTCTTTCCCATTCTGATGTTGATCGTGGGCGGAATCATCCAGTTCGGGATCATCTTCTGGGGGCTCAACACCCTCAACCAGGTCGTTCGCGATACGGGACGCTGGGCCGCGACACAGCAGACCTGTTCGACCGCGGCAGCTGAGCTGGCCGCGGAGTCCACGGCAAACGCCATTGCGGCGAACTCGTCTCTCATCGGCTATGCATCGGGCGGCATCACGCCGGGCGAGGTCACCATCGCATGGCGAGCAGAACCGGTCAGCGGCCCTTGCCCGCCGACAACCAATCAGGAAGAAGCATGGGTAACCGTCACGATCCAGCACGACGTCCCGATCTTCTTCCCGTTCGTGCCCGGAAACGGCCGCATCACGTCTTCCACCGAGTACCGAATGGAGCCGAAGCCCAAATGAGCGCCAAACGTCTGCTCCGTGAACGCCAGGGCGGACAGGTTCTCCCTCTGTTCGCACTGTTCTTGATCGCCCTGTTCGCCATGGCGGCTCTGGCAATCGACGTCAGCCGGGCATACGCGGACGTCCGTTACTATCGCGCCTCAGCCGATGCTGCCTCCCTCGCGGGAGCGCAGGACCTCCAGGTGATCAACTCACGAAGCGTCACGAATGCCGATCAGGTCAAGGCTCGTGGCCATGCCCTGGAGTCATTGGAGCAGCACCTGAACGGGAACGGCTCGGCGTGTTCGGCGGCAGCCGACATCATTGACTGCCCTCTGTCCGGCTCACCGTTTGTCGTCAGTGTCAAGACGCCAAGCCCGAGCTGTTCGAGCTGTGATCCGGAGCGGTCCGTTCAGGTGACCGTTCGTCATCCCAACTATGGGCTCACATTTGCCCGCGTTCTCGGCTCTACCGAGTGGGACCTGGGAACCACCTCCATCTCCGGGCTGGTGTTCGGCAAGTCCTTTACCGTGATCACGCTCCGCCCTCCGAAGAAGCTCGGCTCGACGTTCGATGTCAAAAACATCACGCTTGATGGCGGCACGATCCTGGACGTCGATCGCGGAGACGTCGGGAGCAACTCGAATATGAACTACTCGGGCACAGGCGCGTTGCTGGTGCTCGACTCCGGTTACAAGATGTACTACTTCGATCCGCTCTCCGGGCCGTTGTGGGGCCCGAATCCGGCCGGTACGAGGATCCCGACGCTGATCAGGGACCCCAACTATCAGTATCCATCCATGGTAGGGGCGCCGACGTATGACGACGCTCGCACCTCGCAACACGCCGCTCTCCCCGCAGTCGAACGGGCTGACACTGATCCGTCCTGCGCGGCGGAGGTCGCGAAGGTAGATTCCACGCGCTATGCCTTCATGGCGACGCAAGCCGCGAACACCATCTATTGCTACAACCCGGGGATCTACGATTCTGGGACTGGGGCTCGAAACGCGACCATTACGGCCGGGACCGGGGAGGTCGCGATTCTGAAGCCGGGTGCCTACTACCTGAAGAGCGGCGCGGACATCTCGAGTCGCCTGATCGGCGGCTATGATCCCGGCCAACCGGGTGTTGCCTTGATGTTCGACGAGGCCGGACCGGGCAACTGCTCGACCTGCATCTTCAGCGGTAACAACGCGCAGACCATCGCCCTGAATTCGGGCACCAAGTATCCAGCGTCGTTCGGCGGCGGCACTGCGGCCACGGCGGCCATCGACTGGGCCGGCCAGCTAGTGCAGACAAGCGGTCCCGACGGTCCGACACCGCCTATCTTGATTTCGGTGCTCGTCAACAAGGACGCAGGCTGCTTCGTTCCCACGAGCGCGCCGTTTGTCGAGCCAACAGCATGCGACGCTGGCAAGGACAAGACCATCAATATCGCCGGTGGCGGCCAGATCTTGTTGGAAGGAGTCCAATACGCCCCGACCGACAACGTCGAGATCTCGGGCGGTTCCTCGTCCGACGGTCGAGTTGGCCAGATCATTTCGTGGACATTGAAGTACTCGGGGGGGATCAGGATCAACCAGCAAGGCCCAGCGACACAGGACAACGGGATTCTGCGCATCGACTCCGCGTGCTCAGCCCCGAGCGAGCCCTGTAACCCGTAGACGGCATCCGCGCCGTTGCAGAGCCGCGTCCCCCACGGGCGCGGCTCTTCGATTCGGGCTGAGGGACGGTCAGTACTAGGCGCCGTGACCATCGGCGGTCGGCCGTTGACCCTCTCGGGCTATGCACATGGGCACCGATTCAAGGGATCGTGCAAGGACCGGCGGCGAACGTAGCCGCTGACCAGTCCACGCATAGGTGTCCCGAATGCTCTTGATGCTGCGCCGACGCCGCGCCGCCTACCGCCTCCGCCGCTCAACCCAGTCCCAGGGTCAGGCCCTCGTGGAGTTCGGGGTCGTCTCGATCCTGATGATCATGATCCTCGCGACCGTGGCCGACTTCGGGCGCCTGTTCTATGCCCAGATCACGGTCGAGAACGCGGCCCGAGCAGGAGCCATGGTCGCTGCCCGTGCGCCGGGCTCGTACACGGGCGCGTGCCCCGGAGCCCCGACCTCCACCAACAAGATCGGCTGCGCGATCGTCGCCGAGTCACGCGGCTCAGGCACGACCTTCTCGCCGGCCGAGATCTCCGTCACCTGCGTCGACTTTGCCGGAACCGTCGTCTCATGTGGGGCAACCCCCGAGATTGACAAGCGATCCAAGGGCACGATCAGCAAGACCTTCGGCTTCATCATGCCGGTCCTGACCGCGATCGTCGGCAACTCGATCACGATGAGCGCCAGCGCTGCGGCCGATCAGGAGTCGCTGCCGCCGGCATCCACGTTCGCGCCGCCGACCCCGACACCAACGGCCACTCCGACGGCCACTCCGACCGCGACGCCAACGGCCACTCCCACGGCCACCCCGACGGCCACTCCGACCCCGACACCCACGGCCACCCCCGCACCGTGCGTGACCGGGTATGCGCCTGTGCCCGACCTCGTCGTCGGCGCCACGCCCGGCTCCCCGGAGACGGTCGAGGAGGCACGAGCCGAGTGGCTGTCCGCCGGCTTCACGGCCAACAACTTCTCGCCGAGCAACGGCCTCGGCTCAAAGACGGTTGTGACCCAGATCCCGAACGATATCGGCTACTGCAAGAGCGTGACGACCTACGCCGTCACGGTGACGTACCGATGAGCAGGCGCGCGCAGGGCGGGCGCCGCGGGCAGGGCCTCGTCGAGTTCGCCCTGGTGCTCCCGGTCTTCATGTTGCTCACGTTCGGGATCATCGATGGCGGACGGGTCGTCTTCGCCAACAACAGCATGGCTCAGGGCACGCGAAGCATTGCTCGGGTGGCCAGCACGACCTGCTTCCAGACCACCCCGGCGTGCAGCGACAGTTCCGGCCCGATCGCCACCGCAATTGCGGCTCAGGCCTCGGGAGGCACGATCCCGACGTGGACCGTCAAGTGCATCAATCCGGCCACCAACGTGGAACCGACCAACAAGGCCGGCGACTTCTGCAAGGTCGGCTACCTCGTTCGGGTCTCGGTCTCGTCCTCGTTCGGGTTCGTGACGCCCGTCGCGAGTTCGTTCGGGCCCATCACCGTCAGCTCCAGCACAGAACAGGAGATTCTCCAGTGATCGACCGCACCCGATCCGCGTTCACCCGGGGGCGGCAGCGATCGCGCGGCGCTCGCGAAGGCCAGACCCTCGTCCTCTTCGCCTTGAGCCTGACCGCATTCGTCGCGATCGCCGGCCTCGTGGTCGACGTCGGCGGCGCCTGGAGCCAGTCGCGAGGCCAGCAGAAGGCCGCCGACGTCGCGGCGCTGGCCGGTGCCGTCAAGGAGGCGAACAGCGGCCTGCGGGCAACGATCATCCAGGCGGCGATCGACTCTGCCGTCTCGAATGGCTACAGCGCCTCCGAGGTCACCGTCAACATCCCGCCGACGACCGGCAAGTACGCGCCCGGCGGAATCAAGTCCGGGCCGTTGAGCACGAACGATTGCAGCACGCCGGCCCTGTCGCCGTGCTGGATCGAGGTCATCATCAGTCGGAGCCACGCCAACAGCTTCAGCCGGGTGCTCGGAATGAACTCCTTCGACGTCAGCGCCCGCGGCGTCTCGGTTGGCGGCATCGCCAACGCGGTGTCGAATGGCGTGGCGCCCCTGATGTTCAATTACAAGTCGCTCGAGAAGTACGGCTCGAGCCCGACGACGTTCTGCAATCCGAACCCGAGCAAATGCCCCAGCAACTCCTCCTGGCCGACGGACGACGTCGACTCGCAGTTCGCATGGACGACCTTCTGCGAGTCGAGCATCAACTGCAATGTCAACAGCGCCGAGGCAAAGAACATCATCAATGGTGGCAACTTCCAGATCGAGGTTGCGCTCGACATGTATCTTGGTCCGCACAACGAGGGCGATCGGCCGTCCGTCTGTCACGCGCTTCTCGACCAGTACCCGGACGGTGGAGACATGCCAGTCGCGATCAACGACGACGACGGCAACTTGATCGCCTGGTGGATCTGGCACCTCGACACCGCGGGCAGTGACTGCGAGGGCAGGAACGGCGAGCAGTTCTCGGGCTGGTTCGTGTCGGACGCGACAGCAACCCTGCCCTTGACGATCGTCGCCGGCGGCGGGAAGGCGACCTTTGGGGAGCCGATCGTTCGCCTGGTCGAGTGACCGCCTGATCCCACCGAGGAAGCACAATGGCCGTCCTCGATGAGGACGGCCATCACTCTGTCCGGCGTTCGGGATCAGCAACCGTCGATCAGCGGATACCGGGTGTCGTAGCCGAGTTCGACGACCGCCATTCCGACCTCGACGGTGCCGGCGCCCGTGTCGGTGCCGCCGCCGATCGCGGTCCCCGGCACACCCGTCGGAACGGCCGGCCCGTCTTCCTTGTCGAACGTGACCGTGCCGTCGTTCGTCACCGTGTAGAACCAGTGGTGACGGTTGATGCAACCGGCCGGGCAATCGCCCCAGCCGACCTCGACCATGACGGTGTACCCGCCGTCGCCCTTGGGCGTGACCTCGTAGAAGCAGCAGCCGCCGATGAGGTCGGGGTTCTTCGGCTCGATCCCCGTGAACCGCGAGTCCGACGCGAGGACGAGGGCCGCGGCACCATCCGGCGTCGTGACCGCGGCGGCAGACGCCGGAGCGGACGCCCCTGTCGAGGGCGGCGGCGCGGATGCGGATGGCGGCGGAGTCGTGGCCTGGCCGCAGGCGGCCGCGAGGATCGCGAGCGCTGCGGCAAGGACGAGAATCGTTCGTCGGGGAGTGGCCAGGGAGGGGCGCGGGTGGGAGGTCATATCGCAGCGACGATCATGGCACGCCTGCGGTTCCCGCGGGCTGACGACGCTCGGTGTGCCGCGTCAGCGCCCGAAGCGCGGTCAGCGCCCGAAGCGTCGCCGGACGGGCTCCGGGACAGCCGCGCGCCCGGCGGCGCGCATCGGAGCAAGCAGCGCCTCGATCGCGGCGAGATGGGGCTGACCCTCCGTGCGCTCGGCGAGCCAGGCCAGGTAGCCGGGATCGCGGCGCGCGATCTCGCCGATGGACCAGCCGGCAAAGATTCCGAATTGGAGGACGGGTCCGGACGGACGTCCCGGGGGCGGGCCGGCGATCCCCGTCCACGGGGGCGCTCCGGGTGGGCG
>JALYPW010000338.1 GCA_030856145.1 Chloroflexota bacterium
GTCCTCGGCCATCGTTGTTCTCCTTGTCGTCGTCGGTTCTTCACTCCAACGACGCGAGGATGACGCGATGGCCGACTCCTTCGTCAGCCGGATCGGCTGTTACACCATCATCTGGGACACGACCGCGCAGCTGTCGCCGTTCGGCGCGCGACGCCTCGTCAATCGGATCGTCGTCGCGGGGATAGCCGCGGCTCATGTCGCGGGAATGCTCGGGGTCAGCCGCCCTGTCCCGGCTGATCCGCTGAGTCCGAGAGCGGCGGGGGCGAGCTCATTCGATGTCAAGAAGCTCGGCGGGATCCCCGATGGCGGCGGACCACCGGTTCCGCGGCCGGGCACGAGGTCGACGATCGGCTCAGTTGACCCAGCCTTGGGTCCACAGCCCGGATTCGCCCTACCCTGAGCCCATGCGGATCGCGACCTGGAACGTCAACTCGCTGAAGGCCCGAACCGACGCCGTCGAGCGCTGGCTCGAGCGCGCCCAGCCCGACGTCCTGCTCATGCAGGAGACGAAGCTCTCGGACGCGGAGGCCCCCGAGCTGCCGTTCCGGATGGCCGGCTACGAGCTCGTCCACCACGGCGAGGGCCGCTGGAATGGGGTCGCGATCGCGTCGAAGGTGGGTGCCACGGACGTCGTCACGAACTTCGGCGACGGTCGGGTCCGCGACAGCAGCGCCGGTGCGACCCTGGCCGTCGGCGAGGACGACTTCGACCCGTTCGAGGAGGCCCGGATGGTGTCGGCGGTCTGTGGCGGGATCCGGGTCGTCAGCCTCTACGCCCCGAACGGTCGGGTCGTCGGCAGCCCGTTCTACGCCGGCAAGCTCAAGTGGTTCGAGCGACTCCGGCGCTGGCTCGACGAGACTGCATCGCCCGACGAACCGCTGATCCTCGGCGGTGACCTGAACGCGACCCCGACCGATGACGACGTCTGGGACGCGGTTCGAGCGCACGGCGGGACGCACGTATCGGAGCCCGAGCGGGCGGCCCTGGCCAGCCTCCGCGACTGGGGCCTGGTCGATGCCTACCGAACGTTCGTTCCGGACTCAGCCGGACGGTTTTCGTGGTGGGACTACCGGGCCGGGATGTTCCACCGCAACGAGGGGATGCGGATCGACCTGCTCTACGTGACGAAGCCGGTCGCGGAGCGGATCGTCTGGGCCGAGATCGACCGCGAGGCACGCAAAGGGCCGCCGATCCCGTCCGACCACGCCCCCGTCGTCGTCGACCTCGACGAGACCGGACTGGCGTTCGAGGCCGGTTGGGACGGCGCACTGTCGCGGATCGCGGCCCGAACCAGGCCGCGCCGCACGCCGGCGCGCTCTTGACGGCTCGCCCGCGCGCCAGGACCCCGATCGCGACGGCCGGGGTCCTCGTGGTCGCGGCCGTCATTGCCATCGGCGCCGTGGGCTGTCGGACCTCGGCCACCACGAGCCCGGCGCCGTCCGCCGCTTCGAGCCCGGCCTTTGCCTCGCAGCCCGCCTCACCGCCCGCCACGAGTCCGACCGTCAAGCCCGGTGGGCCGGTGGCCGAGGCCCTGATCCGGACGCTCCGCGCGGACCCGTTCATCGCCCACATCGAGGAGACGACCGTCGCCCGGACCACGACCCGCGCCCTGGCCATCAACGTCACGGCGAAGGCGGTCGGCGATGTGTCCGGCAAGGACGTCGCGCTCCACGTGACCGGCACGGGCAATGGCCCCGCGGTCGACCAGGAGCTCGTCTCGGTCGGCGACGCAGTGTGGATCCGGCGCGGCGGGTCGACGACGTGGGAGGTCCATCCGCGCTCGGCCGCGGCGTCGGCGATCGACGGCGTCCTCGCCACGATTCGCCTGATCGATGATCCGAACCAGCTCGTCGACGTCGGCGTCGAGGAGGTCGATGGCCGGCAGCTTCACCACCTGACCGCCGCGGGTTCGATCGCCTACAGCTCGGCTGACGGCGCCGCCGGCGCGTACGACCGGTTCGAGGTCTGGGCCACGGCCGACGGCGTTCCCGTCCTCGCCAAGGGCACGTTCTCCGCAACGCTCGGGACGGATTCTGTCGTCGGCAACGTCGATGTCCGGTACAGCCAGGTCGGAGGCCCGATCACGATCGCCCCGCCGTCCGGCGCCCCAACGCTCGTCCCCTAGCTTCAGCCCGGGCTTGCGAGCTCCCCGGCGAGCAGGTCGGCGATCTCGCGGGCGTTGGTCGTCCCGTAGTTGGCGTAGCAGTTGTTGAACATCAGGTGGACCTCCTTGGCCTGTGAGGTCACCTCCCGGATCCGGGGCATCCACTCGGACAGCTCGTCGCGCGAGTAGAGGTACCGGAAGCGCTCGGCCGGGGTGATGTTCTTCGCTTCCCAGGTCGCGGCGTTGCGGCCGTGGAACCGGACGATCGCGAGGTCCGGTGACGTGACCGCGACCTCGGGCGGGACGCTGCTCTTGAAGCCCTGCGGCTCATCAACCATGACGAACGGGATCGAGCGCTCCGACAAGAAGGCCAGCGTCCGGTCGCGGTTCTTGTCGTTTAGCCACGAGCCGTTGCGGAACTCGACCGCGACCCGCCAGCCCTTCAGGCGTGCCGCCGCGTCCTCGATCGACGCCCGGTTCTCGTTCGACGGGAAGACCCACTTCGGGTACTGGAGCAGGATCGAACCGAGCTGGCCGCGCTCCTCCAGGGGCGCCAGCGCCGAGCGGAACATCCGCCAGACCTCGTCGGTGAGCTCGGCCGGGAAGTCCTTGGCGTAGATCCGGGTCTTCTCCTGGAGCTGGGCCGGCAGCGCCTCGCGGATCGCCTTGGGCAGGCGGCGCGTCTCGGTCCCCTGCCCGGTCATCAGGGCGTGGGCCTTGATGTCGAACGTGAAGTCCGGCGGCGTCCGCTCCGCCCAGAGCTGGGCGGTCCGCTCGGCCGGGAGCGCGTAATACGTCGCGTCGACCTCGACGACCGGGAACGACGACGCGTAGTAGGCGAGGCGCTCCTCGGCGTTGTCGGCGCCCTTCGGGTAGAAGACACCAGCCGCGGTCATGGTGGGATCGGTCCACGACGCCGTGCCGACGAGCACCCGCGAGCCGGCGGTCTCGATCGGCACCGCGGCGACCTGCTCGAGTGTCGCGACGCGGGCTGAGGCGGCGTCGGGTCCGGGATCGTGATCGTGGTCGCGATCGATCGTGGTCGCCGTCATGACCGGAATCGTACCCCGCGATGACGCCGGAACCCGTCAACATCGCCGGCTCCTCATCGCGATCGTCCGAAATCGAACGCCGTCGGACGTCACCCCGTCCCGCGCCGCTGGGCCGAAATCGGAGTCCGATTTCGGAGGAGTGCCCCGCAGCGGGGCGTATGTCGCGCGGCGTACGATCTCGGACGACCGGACGACTGGGCGGACGGGCCGCCCGGGTCCGCATGCCCGCCACCGCCCGCCACCGCCCGGCGCGGCACGTGCCGGGAGCGAGGCTCGGTGCGAGCCTCTGGCGGTCGTCGCTCGCGCTGATCCTGTGGGCGCATCAGCTGGTGACGAACGAGCACGACCGAATCTCCCAACGTGCCCGAACAGATCCATCGGGCGATCGGGCCACGCTCATTCGTGACGATCTGATCCACGACGGAAATCAGGCAGTCCCCCGGGCAGGCGCCGGGAGCGAGGCTCAGTGCGGAGTCGTCGCCTTCGAGCGGGCCGTCGTGCGGGCAGAGGCGTGCTCGTGCGATCCGCGGCCGGTCGTCGGGTGATCGTGCTCATGCGG
>JALYPW010000355.1 GCA_030856145.1 Chloroflexota bacterium
GCCGGGAGCGGGACGTCGGATCGCTGCGGGACGATGACGGTCAGGCCACCCGGCCAGAAGGCGGCGGCCAGGGCAGCGGCCGCCGGGGGCCATTGCCCGATCGCCGGGGCCTGCTCCGCGTCGGCCAGGAGGAGCATGATCCCCTTGTCGGGCGGCCGGCGCTTGGCGGCGAACAGGGCTTCGATCCCGCCGGGCGTCTCGAGCCGGACCGCGATCCCATGGACGGTGTCGGTCGGCAGGGCGACGATTCCGCCCGAGCGCAGGACCGCGACGGCCTCGGCCCGTCCGTGGTCGTCGTCGGGAACGATCCGGGCCGTCAACGGGCCGCCGTCCGACCCGATCGGGCCGCGTTCATGCGCCGGGTGCGCCAACTGGTTGGCGGTGATCGAACGCTGCGCGCTGCAGCCGCGCGAGCGCGTCGGCGTTGCGTGCCGCGACCTCCGGGGAGACGAGGACGAGCTGCTCGATGAGCTGAGCGGCACCCTCCTCGGCGAGCGGCGGCGCCAGGTAGCGGCCGGCCGCCCGGACGGCGAGGGGCGCGCCCGGCATCGCCGCGCCGTGGCCGGTCCCGGCGAGCATCTCGAGGTCGTTGAACTGGTCGCCCACCGCCAGCACGCGGCCGAGCGGAACCCCGGCCCGGCGGGCCAGGTGGCGGACGCCGACCAGCTTCGACACGCCCGGGGCGAGGAATTCCAGGAACCGTGGATGGCTGATCGTCACCGCGGCCCGCCCGGCAAAGTGACGGCGACCCTCGGCGAGGATCGACTCGGGGATCGGATCGGAGGCGGCGGCGACCGAGATCACCTTCGAGATCGGGAAGCGGAGCCAGGCCGGGAGGTCGTCGACCATCTCGGCCCGGGCGCCGAGGAACGTCGAGTAGTCCTCGGCTCGCGGGTCGTCGGCCTGGATCACGAACCGCTCGAGATGGTTGACGTGCGGCTCCAGCCCGACCTCCTTCGACCACGCGATCACGTCGCGCGCCGCGTCCGCCGCGAGCGGCCGGTGGGCCAGGATCCGACCGAGCCGCGGGTCCGCGCCGGCTGGCGGGAGGGCCCGGATGAGGGCGCCCTGATAGGCCACGATCGGGTCGACGAGCCCGAGCCGGCGCGCGAACGGCAGGGCACTCGTCGTCATCCGGCCGGTGACGATCGAGATGGCGACGCTGCGCTCGCGGGCGGCCCGGATGGCCGCCACGATCCGCGGCCCGAGCACGAGGTCGTCGCCGATCAGGGTCCCGTCGAGATCGAGCGCGATCAACCCGATCGGGAAGGCCGGCGTCGGGCGCACCGGGCCCATCCGGTCCCCACTCACGGCCGTTCGACCCGGAGGACGCGGGGCAGCCCGGCCAGGTCCGGCTGGACCGCTGCCGACCAGCCCGGCAGGACCGCAGCCACGGCGTTGGGTGCGCTCTGGCCCTGGTCGGCCCCGATCTCGAAGAGCGCAACGCCGTCCTCGGTCAGGGCCTCGGGCAACCGCTCGAGCAGCGCCCGGATCACGTCGAGGCCGTCGGGGCCGCCGTCGAGGGCCATGCGCGGCTCGAACGACGCCGCGATCGGCAGGCCTGCGATCGCAGCGGTCTGGACATACGGGAGGTTCGCGAGGATCAGGTCGAACGGGGAGTTGTCGTCGGGACGGACGGGCGGGAACAGGTCGGCCTCGATGAATCGCATCCCGTCCGCGGCGGCGTGTGCGACCGCGTTCTCGCGGGCAAGATCGAGCGCCTCGGGCGAGACCTCCGTGGCGACGATCGTCACGTTCCGGCCCATCGCGACCCGGCGCTTGCGGAGCGCGACCGCGAGGGCCACCGCGATCGCCCCGCTGCCCGTGCCCACGTCGGCGATCCGGATCGGGTCACCGCCCGCGCCCGGGCCGCCGCCCGCCTCACCCGGCCGGGCAGCGAGCCGGGTCATCACCTCGCCGATCGCGAGATCGACCAGAGCCTCGGTCTCGGGACGCGGGATCAGCGCTCGGTCGTCCACCGCGTAGGCGAGGCCGTGGAACTCCTTGATCCCGCGGATGTAGGCCACGGGCTCGCCGGCCACCCGGCGGGCGACGGCCGCCTCGAACCGGGCCTGGGCGTCGATCCCGACGGGAGCGCCGGCGTGGGCGATCACCGCCGTCCGATCGTGCCCGATCGCCCAACCGAGGAGCAGCTCCGCATCGAGCCGCGCGGTCTCGGACCCGGACGCCCGGAGGCGACCCGTCGCGTCCGCGATGCAGTCCTGGATCGTCGTCAACCGCGTTCGCTCAGAGTCGGATCGTGACCGACAGGTCGCCGACCTTGCGCAGGACCTCCGCCGACGTCGTTCCCCGCCAGCGGTGGAACAGCAGATCGACCGAGGCGTCGCCGATCCGGAGGTTGGTCACGTTCACCTTGCCGATCCAGTCGGGCAGGTTCGGGTGAAACAGCTCCAGTTCGCCGGTGGCCGCATGGGGCCGCAGCCCGAGCATCGTCTCGAGGAACAGGAACGACGAGCCGGCCGCCCAGGCCTGCGGCGAGCAGGCGACCGGGTACGGCACGGGCAGCACCGACTCATCGCGGTCGAAGCCGCAGAACAGCTCGGGCAGGCGGTACTGGTCGAACGTCTGGGCCGCTTCAAAGACGCGGCCGATGATCCGGTTCGACTCCTCCTCGAAGGTGTAGCGCTTCAGGCCGGCCGCGATCAGCGACGTGTCATGGGGCCAGACCGAGCCCGTGTGGTAGCCGATCGGGTTGTAGCCGGGCTGGCCCTTGGCGTAGGTCCGGATGCCCCAGCCGGAGAACATCGCCGGGCTCATGAGCCGGTCGGCGACGTCGCGGGCACGGGACGGTGAGGCGATTCCGGTCCACAGGCACTGGCCCGCGTTCGAGCCGATCGCGTCGAGATGACGCTTCTCGCCGTCGAGGGCCATCGCGTAGTAGCGCTGGTCCTCGACCCAGAACGCCGCTTCGAAGCGGACCCGGAGCGCCTCGGCCTCGGCCAGGAGCCGATCGCGCAGCACGCCGTCGCCACGAACGCCGGCGAGGCCGGCCATCCGGCGCTTGGCGTCGTACACGTAGCCCTGGACCTCGGCCAGCGCGACCGGCATCGTCGGGGCACGGCCGTTGCGGTCGCGGATCGCATCGCCCGAGTCCTTCCAGCCCTGGTTGAGCAG
>JALYPW010000369.1 GCA_030856145.1 Chloroflexota bacterium
CGCTCTAGCAGGCCGTGGACCTCGGCGGCCAGGTGGCGGGCGCCTTCGAGGTGGGCCCACACGCCGTCGCTCACGATCGTACCGCCCGACGCCCCGGCCACGGCGGGACCGGACTCGACCACCAGCCTGCCGTCGACGGCCCGCACGATCAGGTCATCGGCGCCGAGCTCGATCGTCTCGCCGGTCTGGACAACCCGACCCGTGGCTCCGTCGGCCGAGTGGCTGCCGGCGGCGGTCGCGATCGCGCCGAGGAGGGCCGTCCAGCTGCCGAGGTCGCTCCAGCCGACGTCCATCGCGCCCATCACCACCTGGTGATCGGCGGCTGCGCTCTCCATGACCGCCTTGTCGATCGAGATCGGCGTGATCCGCTCATAGGCGTTGGCGAGAGCGAGATCCGAGCCGACCGCCTGGTCGATCAGCATCGGGATCGGGGTGTACTTCTCGAGCGCAGCCCGGATCGCGCCGCGCTGCCAGGCGAACATGCCCGCGTTCCAGGCGACGCCGGGCAGGTTGATCAGCTCGCGGGCACGGGCGTCGGTCGGCTTCTCCTCGAACGCGAGGAGGGGGTAGGCCTTCAGGCCATCGACCGTCTGTCCGCGCATCTGGTCGGGTCGCAGGTAGCCATACTCGGTGGCGGGCTGATCGGCCTGGACGCCGAGCGTCACGAGCGGGCGATCGACGTCGAAACTGCCGCTGGCGAGGGATCGCACGGCCGCCTCGATCACGGTGCGAAAAGCGTCCTCATCCTCGATCCAGTGATCGGCCGGGAGGACCACCATGACCTCGGCGTCAGGGCGCTCGATCACCCGGCTGGCGAGGGCGATCGCGGCCGCGGTATTGCGCGCGGCCGGCTCGACGATCAAGCCGATGTTCGGAACCTGGTCGCGAACGAGCTGGCCGTAGCGCCGATCCGTGACAACGAAGACATCCATCTCGTCGACGAGCGGGAGGACGCGGCTGACCGTCCGCTGGAGGAGGGTCTCGGTGTCGACAAGGGGCAGGAAGGGCTTGGGGCGATCGGGCCGGCTGAGAGGCCACAGCCGCGTCCCGCCGCCGCCGGCCAGGATGACCACGTACATCACCCGATGATACCGGCGGGCGGCCCGACGACTGGCACCAAGCCGTGGCGTGCCGTGTCGGTCAGTCCCGGGCGGCGACTTCGTCAACCATTCGTGCCAGGACTCGTACGGCGGGTGGCCGGGCCCGCGACCCACGAATCGACCGTCGATCGGCTCGTGCCACGCTCAGCAGGCCTCGAGGTGAACATCCCCGAACCACGGAAGGCGCCACACGAGTCCCCCGACGACTGGTTGACGAAATGACGCGACGCCCCTGTGCGCCGAGCGTCGCGCGATCCGTCGCTGGAGCGGCGGCTCAGAAGCTGGGCGGCGTCGCGCAGAACAGGACGACCGCCTGACCGGGACCGGGGTTGCGGTTGCGGTGTGGCTGGCGAGACGAGTAGGTGATCGCGTCACCCGTCTCGAGGCGGTGGTGCTCGTCGCCGACCCACAGCTCGAGGCAGCCCTCGAGGATGAAGACGACCTCCTCGTCGGAGTCGTGGACGTAGGACTCATCGCCCGTCCCACCGCCCGCTTCGAGCGTGGTCAGGATCATCTGGAGCCGGCCCGACTTGTCGATTGTCAGGAACTCGTCGATCGCGGCCAGACCGGGGTAGACGATCCGGCGCCGGTCGCCCGCCCGGACCACGCGCCCGAGGGGCGCCTCGTCGACGAACAACTCGGCGATCCCCAGATCGAGGGCCCGGGCGATCCGCTGGACCGAGGCGATCGACGGGCTCGTCACCTCCCGCTCGACCTGGGAGAGGAAGCTCTCCGTCACGCCTGCCCGCGCGGCCAACTCGCGCAACGTGACCTGGCGGGCCTGGCGGAGCGACCGGATCCGCGGCCCGAGTTGGAGCTCGGTGGCAGCCATCTGTCCCACATCCCTCCGAATGTCATCGGGCGAATCGGCCAACGCGGGCTGAAGTATACCTTCAGGAACCTTGCGATCCACCATCGCACGGACCCGAACTGATTCGAATATCGTGCGTCGTCGACGTTGACGCTGTAGAAGCGCGCCGTTTACCATCCGACGACGCTGTAGCATCGCTACAACGTTCGTCGGTTGCCGCACCCATCCCGCTGCGCATGAGGGGCCCGTGACCGTTTCCCCGAGCGTCGCCGATCATCGAACCTCGCCAACGCCTGCCGCCGAGTCGGCGGGCGTCGGGTCGCGCGGCGCGTCGGACAGCCACCCCGACGTCGAGCTGATCGACGTCACGAAGCGGTTCGGCACCGTCGTCGCGGTCGATCGGATGCACCTCGCGATCCCGGCCGCCTCGTTCACCAGCCTCCTCGGCCCGTCAGGCTGCGGCAAGACGACGACGCTCCGGATGATCGCGGGCTTCGAGCAGCCGACCGAGGGCGAGATCCTCCTCGCCGGGCGGCCGATCGCCGGCGTCCCGCCCCACCAGCGCAACGTGAACACGGTCTTCCAGCACTACGCCCTGTTCCCCCACATGGACGTCGCCCAGAACGTGGGCTACGGCCTCCGCCAGCGCAAGGTCGGCAAGGCCGAGGAACAGCGCCGCGTTGCCGAGGCCCTCGACCTCGTCCGCCTCGGCGGCTACGGCGGGCGCCGGATCTGGGAGATGTCGGGCGGCCAGCAGCAGCGCGTCGCCCTCGCCCGGGCCCTCGTGAACCGGCCGACGGTCCTCCTCCTCGACGAGCCCCTCGGCGCCCTCGACCTCAAGCTCCGCAAGGAGATGCAACTCGAGCTCAAGGCCCTCCAACAGGAGGTCGGGATCACGTTCGTGTACGTGACCCACGACCAGGAGGAGGCCCTGACGATGAGCGACATGATCGTCGTCATGCGCGACGGCGTGATCCAGCAGCAGGGCGCGCCGGCCGAACTCTACGAGCGGCCTGCCAACCGATTCGTCTCGGACTTCATCGGGACGTCGAACTTCATCCGGGCGAACCTCATCGAGACCGACGCCACCGGGCGAACGACGGTCCAGACGGACAGCGGGCTCGTCGTCGCAGGCCATCTCACTGACCGGACCGCCCAGCTTGCAGCCGGGACGAAGGTCACGATCGCGGTCCGCCCAGAGCGGGTTGACGTGGTCAGCGCAGACGAACCGGACACCGATCGTCCCGGTTGGACGAATGTGGCGGGACGCATCATCCAGGGCACGTATCTCGGCGACCAGACCGAGTACCGGGTCCGGACCGAGCAGGTCGGCGAGCTGCTGGCTCGTCGTCAGAACGCAACGGGTGCAGGGGGCGCCCTCGGGGCGGGACCGGGCGATCCGGTTGTCGTCCGCTGGCATGAGGACGCGAACCTGATCCTCGTGGATTGAGTTCGAGCAAGGACCCGGCAAGCCGGGAGGAGGAGACCGACATGGCGGACCAGGATCTCGATCAGATGCTCAAGCGGATGGCCGCGACGAAAGTCAACCGGCGCGGCTTCCTGTGGGCGGCCGGCCTGACCGGCGGCGCCGCGGCTCTCGCAGCCTGCACGCCGGGCGCGACGACGGCGCCGTCCAGCTCGGCGGCGGCGCCGAGTGTCGGCGCCAGCGCCCCGGCTGCGTCGGATGCGGCGTCACCGAGCGCGGTCGCCGCGGTCGAGGTCGAGAAGGAGCTGTTCATGCTGAACTGGGGCGACTATGTCGACCCGGAGAACATGAAGCAGTTCCAGGCTGAATTCAAGGTCGACAAGTTCACCTATGACACGTTTGCCTCGAACGAGGAGCTGCTGACCAAGCTCCAGGGCGGCGCCAAGGGCCAGTACGACATCTCGGCGCCGACGGCCGAGTTCGTGCCGGGCATGGTCGAGCAGGGCTTCGTCCAGAAGATCGACTGGGCCCAGGTCCCGAACGGGAAGTACATCGAGCCCGCTTTCAAGGGCGTGTGGTGGGACCCCAAGGACGAGTACCAGCTGCCCAAGGACTGGGGGACCACAGGAATCACGGTCCGCAAGAAGATCGTGACCGAGGAGGTCAAGACCTGGAAGCAGTTCTTCGAGGTCGCCCCGAAGTACACCGGCCGGATCGTCATCGTCGATTCGCCCGGCGACGTCTTCGTCGCGCCGCTCAAGGCCCTGGGCTACTCCCTGAACTCGGTCGACGAGAAGGAGCTCGGCGAGGCGCGCGACCTGCTGATGAAGCTGGCCCCGCACGTGCTCGCGCTCGACTCGGACCAGTACAACACGAAGATCGAGACCGAAGAGGCGGTCCTCGGCCTGACCTGGACCGGCGGAATCCTCGAGCTCCGCGACAAGCCCGAGACCAGCGACGTCGCGTACTACATCCCGGAGGACGGCACCCTCTTCTGGATGGACACGTGGGTGATCCTGGCCGACGCGCCGCATCCCAAGGCCGCCCATGCCTTCCTGAACTTCATCCACGGCCCCGAGGCGCAGGCCAGGGAGACGATGACGAACCAGTACGCGACGTGCAACAGCGAGGCGAAGAAGTTCATCGACGCCAAGATGCTGGCCGACCCGGCGCTGTTCGTGCCGGATGACGTCCTGGCCAAGCTCGAGGGGGCGCAGGACGTCTCCACGAACCCGCTCCGGATCCAGATCTGGGAAGAGTTCAAGTCGAACATCGGCTAGCCGACAACTCGTCCCTCCATCCGATCTGACATGGCGTCGATGGCCGAGGCTGCACCCGGACGTGGGCGGCAGCCTCGGCGCACGGGCCGCTCGTCGCTCCTGACGGGTGTCCTGCTCCTCCCGGCGAGCCTGTGGTACCTCGTCCTGCTCGTCGCGCCGCTCCTGATCATCGTCCTGTTCAGCTTCGGCGAGCGAGGCAAGAACGGCGGCTACGCGGGCGGCTTCACCTTCGACAACTACGTCGGGGCGTTCGAGCGCAACACGCCGTTCGTGACGAGCCTGTTCATGGCGGTCGCGGGCACGATTCTGTGCCTCCTCCTCGCACTACCCCTGGCCTACTTCATCGCCACCCGCGCGGGCCGACGCAAGTCGCTCCTGATCGTCCTCCTCGTCGTGCCGTTCTGGACCAGTTTCCTGATCCGGACCTATGCCTGGTTGACGATCCTGGGTCCCGAGGGGCTGGCCGGGTTCATCGGTGATGCGATCGGCGATCCGGCGTATCGGATCCTCGGGACGCCGTTCTCGATCCTCCTCGGTGTCGTCTACGGCTACCTGCCCCTGATGGTGTTCCCGATCTACGTCACGATGGAGCGGATGGACCGTACCCTCGTCGAGGCGTCAAAGGACCTCGGGGCCGGTCGATGGGCCACCTTCCGCCAGATCACGCTGCCGATCACCCTGCCGGGCCTCGTGACCGGCAGCATCCTCGTGTTCATCCCGCTGATGGGCGAATACGTCGTGCCCGCCATCCTTGGCTACGGTCGGATCTTCCTGATCGGCAACCAGCTCGTGCTCCAGTTCCTCGAGGCCCGCAACTGGCCGGCTGGTGCGGCAAAGGCCGTAATCCTGATCCTGATCATGCTGGTCAGCATCGTCTTCTACCTGTGGTTCTCGTACCGCGGACGGAAGACCCGCGAAGTCAGCGTCCTGTGAGGATCCAGTGAGCGCTGCCGCGAGCCCGGTCGAGGCGCCCCTGCCCGCGCGAGCCGCCACCAGAACGAAGGCGGGCCGCGGCCGCGGCCCGGTCGTGGACCGCTTCGGTCGGTTCGTCGAGGTCTGGCTGCGCAGCCACGCCTTCCTGGTCTATCTGTTCCTGTACATCCCGATCGTGGTCGTCGTCGTCTTCAGCTTCAATGGCACGGAGCGCCGCGTGACCCAATGGGATGGCTTCAGCCTGAAGTGGTACGCCACCGTCTTCGCGGACAAGACGATCCAGAGCTTCTTCTTCAACAGCTTCGTGATCGCCATCACGACGGCGATCATCTCGACGATCTTCGGGACGATGGCCGCCCTGGGCCTCCAGAGGGCGCCCAAGTGGTTCGCCCGGCCGTTCGAGGCCCTCACGTTCGTCTCGATCATCGTCCCCGAGATCGTCATCGCCCTCGCGACGCTCGTCTTCTTCTCGACGACGTGGGACGTCCTCAATCCGGTCTTCGGGACGAAATTCGGCAACGGCTACCACACGGTCATCGCCGCCCACGCGGTCTTCAACATCAGCCTCGTGATGCTCCTCGTCAGGGCCCGCCTGTCCGGAATGGATCGGACCCATGTCGAGGCCAGCTTCGATCTGTACGGGACGCCATGGCGGACGTTCTGGCAGATCACGTTCCCCCAGCTCCTGCCGGCGATCGTGGCCGGGTTCCTGCTGTCGTTCACGTTCAGCTTCGACGATTACGTGATCACGACGTTCGTCGCCGGAGCCGGCAACACGACGCTCCCGCTGTACGTGTTCTCGACGATCCGGAAGGGCGTCACGCCGGCCACGAACGCGGTCGCCGCGATCATGCTGCTGATCACCCTGACCATTCTGGTCGTGGGCCAGATCGCAGTCGCGCGCAACTCGCGCCGGGCGGGCTCGCGTGGCAACGATGCGGGGATGGCCGGAATGATCACCGACCAGAACGCGTAGTGGCCGTGGCGCCGGCTGATCACCCGCTCGACAACGTGGACTCGTGGCGCGGCCCGACCGCGTCGCAGGCGGCCGGGTTGACCCTGGCCGCGGCCCGGGCGATCATCGCCGCGGTCCAGGCGGAGGCACGGGCGATGTCCGTCTCGATGTCGTGCGCGGTCGTGGACTCCGGGGACCAGCTCGTCGCGTTCGAGCGGATGGACGCCGCCGACCTGGTCGGGATCACGCTGGCCCGGGACAAGGCGTTCACGGCCCTCGTCAACCGGATGCCGACCGGCGACCTGCCCCCGATCACCCAGCCCGGCACCGAGTTCTTCGGGTACCACACGGTCGCCGGCGGCCGAACGATCATCTTTGCCGGCGGGTTGCCATTGGAGCGCGACGGGGTGCTGGTGGGCGCAGTCGGCGTGAGCGGCGGGGACTCCGCGCAGGATCAGCGGGCCGTCGAAGCCGGCGTCCGGGCATTCGCCCGGGAGTGACCCGAGCGCGAAGCGCCGTCAGCGACGAGTTGGCGGTGTCGTCCGCGCCTCCGCCCCGTTTGACCGGGACGGCC
>JALYPW010000382.1 GCA_030856145.1 Chloroflexota bacterium
CGAACACGTCCACGTCGTGCCCGGCGGCGACCAGCGCCTCGGCCTCGCGCCGAACGCGCGGATCTTCGTCGTAGTAGGAGTGAACGACCATCGCGATCGGGCCGGCCGGCCCGTGGTCGGTCGATGGTCGACCCGCTGCGCCTGCCTGGTCTTCGTCAGGCACGGTTCCAGCCCGCGCCCAGGCGGAGCACACGCCCGGGCGTGGCTCGTCCGGCCGAGCTGTTGACCGTGTCGACGACGAGGTCGGCCGCGCGATACAGGTGATCGAGGTCCACGGCCCGGTGCGCGGTCACGACGACGACCACGTCGCTGCTTCCCAGGAGGTCGTCGAGCGCGGTCGATTCGAGTGGCTCGCCGTCGGCGGCTCGGAACGTCGGGACGTGGGGGTCGTGGTAGGCGACGGTCGCGCCGCGCTGGCGGAGGCCAGCCACGATCTCCGCCGCGGGCGAGTTGCGGGCATCCCGGACGTCCGGCTTGAAAGCCACGCCGATGATCCCGACCTGCGCCCCGCGCAACGCGACACCGCGCTCGTTGAGGGCCTCGGCGACAAGGTCGACCACGTGACGCGGCATCGCGTAGTTGATGTCTCCGGCCAGCTCGACGAAACGATCCACGAAATCGAACTCGCGCGCCCGCCAGGCAAGGTAGTACGGATCGACCGGGATGCAATGGCCGCCAACGCCCGGGCCGGGAGTGAAGCGCATGAACCCGAACGGCTTGGTGGCCGCGGCATCGATGACCTCCCAGACATCGATGCCCATCCGCTCGCAGAGCAGGGCGAGCTGGTTCACGAGAGCGATGTTGACGTTGCGGAACACGTTCTCCAGGAGCTTTGCGAGCTCGGCCGCATCCGGCGACGACACCTCGCGGACATCGTCATTGATGTGGCGCAGGAGCGCGCTCGCGCGCGACGTCGCCGCCGGGGTGGTTGCCCCGACCAGTCGGGGGACGCCCTTGGACGCCGAGGCCGGATCGCCCGGATTGACCCGCTCCGGTGCGAAGGCCAGGTCGAAGTCGCGACCGGCCACGAACCCGGACTGCTCGAGCGCCGCCCGGAAGGGGCCGTTGGTCGTGCCGGGAAACGTCGTGGACTGGAGCACGATCAGCTGGCCGGGCCGGAGCCGCTGCCTGATCAGCCCGGCTGCGTTGAGGACCGGCCCGAGATCCGGATCCTTGGACCTGGTGATCGGCGTCGGCACGCAGACGAAGACAACATCGGCCGCGGCAAGATCGGCCGCGCCGGGGTCGACGACGGTCAGCCCCGAATCCAGGGCCCGCTGCAGTCGCTGATCGGGGATGTCGTCGATCGGCGATCGCCCAGCGTTGAGCTCGGCCACGCGCGGCTCGTACGCGTCGATGCCTTCCACGGTCAGGCCGGCCTCGACGAAGGACACTGCCAGGGGCAGGCCGACGTAGCCGAGACCGATGATGGCGACGCGTTGATCGGTGGTCACGGTGGCTCCATGGGATGGGCTGGGATGGGCTGGGCTGTCGGGCGCCGGCCGATTGGCGAGCGCCGGGCCCGCGGGCACGGCGAGGGACCCTGAGCATAGCGGGAGTGGCCCGTCGCCCGGCGTCGGACCGCGCTGTGCGGGCCGAGCTCAGCGGGGGCGCCGGAACAGCGCCAGCTTGCTGGTGGGAGCGGCTCCAGTGCGCATGGCGATCCCGTCGGCCGTCATGAGCAGTGGCCCGATCCAGCGCGCGGACGCCGGGCTCCGCTTCGTCCGCCGGGCGAGCCAGCGCCAGGCGCGGAGATAGCGCAGATAAGCCCGCTCCGAGCCGGCCTCGATAGGGTTGTTGGCGAGCACCGTCGCGGCCGCGACCACCACCTGCTCAAGCCCGGCGGCACGGCATGGCCGGGCGTAGTCGTCGAGGGAACGGGCTCGCGACGTCATGGCCGGATCGAACGGCCGGGCAAAGGTTGGATCGAGCAGGATCGGCTCG
Organism: Chloroflexota bacterium; assembly: GCA_030856145.1. Classification (GTDB taxonomy): domain Bacteria; phylum Chloroflexota; class Limnocylindria; order Limnocylindrales; family CSP1-4; genus CF-46. The sequence continues at coordinate 1,945 of JALYPW010000382.1, forward strand.
ACCAGGAGCAGCAGGCCGCCCGGTTCGACGAGTTCGGCGATCTGGCCGATCGCCGCCGCGAAGCGCTCGTCGTCGGTGATGTGGAGGAGGACGTTCATCACGGTGACCAGCGGGTAGCGCTCGCCCGTCGGCAGGTCCGAGCCGTCAGGCCGGCCCAGCTCGGCCACGCTGAAGGTGCCGGTCGAGCCATGGCGCGTGTTCAGGCGGTCGACCGCCGCCGGGACGAAGTCGCAGCCGTCGATCCGAGCGATGCCGAGCTCGCGCCAGAACGGGAGCCACTCGCCGGTCCCCGACCCGGCATCGAACATCCGGGCCGGCGGCGCCGCCACCAGGCCGGTTCGACCAAGAAATGCGCGCAGGTTCCGGGCGAGGATCCGGTACAGCCAGCGGTTGATGGCCGGCGGGAGTGCGGACTGGCCGACGGCGCTGATGTCGTCGCGCCGGTGCAGGTCCGTCCAGTAGTCACTCGCCGAGTAAGGCACGGCCCGATGGTGCCACAGGCAGCGTTTCGTGATCCTGGCGGTCGGCCAGCCAGCGCAGGCCGCCAGGCGCGACAAGGGCGTCGGGGCGGGCATCGAGGAC
>JALYPW010000413.1 GCA_030856145.1 Chloroflexota bacterium
AACCGGCCGCCGCGGAGCTGTCGGATCTGGATCTCGGCGGCAGGCGCGCGATCGGCGACGATCCCTGTGATATTCCGGGCCTCCGGCGGTCGAACGAACGAAATCCCAAGGGTCGACCCGTGGCCGATGTTTGCGGTATGGACGACGTCGACGACCGCGACGACGTAGCCCGTGGTCCGGCCGCGGTACAACAGGAACAGTGCCACCAGGATCCCGAGGACGAGCACCCCGACGAGGCCGCCGAGGGCCGGCACGAGGATCGGGTTGCACTCGAGCGGCGAGCCGCACGGCCGGAAGGCGTCCGACAGCGGTGACGCGGCGCTCGTGCCGGTCGCGTTCTCGGCGAACGCCCGACAGACGTAGCTTGTGCCGTTCTTCAGCTCCCGGATCTCGGCGGTGGGCTTGTCGGGCGGGGCATCGATCCCGTCGTCGAACGTCGTCCCGCCGTCCGCCGAGCACTCGTAGTGGAAGGTCGAGACCGCTGCAGCATCCGCCGGCGCGACCTGGATCTTGACCATGGCGTTGCCTGACTCCACGGTCGGCTTGCCCGGGGCGGCGGGCAGCCCGAGCGGCGTGACCGACGACGCGAAAGCGGTCCACGCGCCTTCCTGCGCTCCGCCGACGGTCGCGACCTCGCAGGTGTAGGCGAGACCGTTCGTCAGCCCCTCGACGGTCGTCGTCGGCGTCAACGACACGCCTTCCATCGACTCGATCCAGTCGGAGTCGCCGGTTCGGCAGCGAACGCGGTAGTCGGTGATCGTGGCGGGCGTCTCGGGCGGGGGCGCCCAGGTGACCTCGATCTTCGCGTCGCTGGCGATCAGGCGGATGCTCCGGACGGCGGCGGGGGCCGGTGGTGGCGGCGGTGTTGGCGGTATCGGCGTCGGTTCTGCGACGGTGAACGTGCAGGTCGCGTCCTGGAGCGCCACGGCGACGGCGTTGCCGGCCTCGCCGGCGGACTCGAAAATGATCCGCGGCCAGTCGAATGTCGCCCCGCTCACGCAGGCGGGCATGTTGCGGATGACGCGCAACGCCTCGAGCCCGCTCGCGAGCGCATCGCGTTGGGTGGGATCGAGGCCCATTCCGACCGGCAGGAGTGCGAACGGCGTCCGCGCGCCGAACAGACGCTCGAGCGCCGGCTGGACCTGGCCGACGGGCACGCCCGCGACGTCGTGCTTGCCGTCGGTGAAGAGGATCAGCGCCGGTCGCACGGAGTCGGCGGGAAGGTGCTTCGCCGCCTGTTCCATCGCCGCCACGTAGTTCGTGTCGATCCCGATCGACCTGGTGAGCGCAGCGGTGAGGCCCTTCCTGTACGCCGCGCCGATCGTGCGCAGGCAGGTGGCGAACCTGGTCACGGACGCCGGGTTACCGAGCAGCTTCAGGTCGGCGCAGCCCGGGTAGTCCGCCGCCCGCGAAGCGAACTGGACGATCGAGACGGTGGTGTCGCCGGCGATGAGGTCGCCGGCGGTCGCGTCGACACGATCGGCGATCCGCTCGACCGCAGCCCCGAACCGGTTCCGGTTCGCGTTGTCCTGGAGGATCGAGGCCGAGAAGTCGAGGACGAGGACGACGTCGGACGGGTCGGCGGCCGCCCGGACGCTGGGCACGAGCCCGACCCCGACGACGCCGGCGAGGAGCACGGCCAGCGCGATCGTGACGATCGATCGTGCTCCTCGATCCCTGCGTCTCATGTCCACCCCACCGCTCTGCTCCGGGCGAGGTCTCGCCCGATCCGGGGTGGAGAGTACCTCCTAGCGGCCGGGACGCACGACCCAATGGCCGTGACGACCCGGGACAATGGCGCGACGGTCGGACTTGGACTTCGCCGAGCGCGCCGCATCGGACGTGGTTGTGGCGAGGAACTGGGGTGGTACGCGGACGTCGGTCGCCTGCTCAAGGTCATAGGCGTAGCCGATCAGCTTTGGCTCGTCCCAGCGGCCGGCGATGAACGACACGCCGATCGGGAGCGGGCCGACGTAGCCGCCCGGGATCGTGATGCTCGCCCAGCCGGAGATGGCGGACGGGCTCGAGCTCGCGATGTAGTTCGAGAAGTCGCCGCCGAGGTCGCCGAGCACCGGGTCGGTCGGCCAGGCCGGTCCGTTCGTCACGGCCAGGATCGCGTCGAGGTCGTCGGCCGCCATCGTGTCGGTGATCGCCGCGCGGGCGATCGCGTTGGCGGTCTCGCGGGCCTCCGTGCAGGCCGGGTCGGCCCGGCCGCCTGTCGCCTGCGCAATGTCAAAGATGTCCTGGTTCCACGGCCCTTCCAGGTCCGGGTGGGCGTTGTTGAACGCGATCAGGTCCGCGAGGGTCTTCGGGTAGCTCGGGCCCGTGTAGGTTCCGAGGTAGCCCGCGATGTCGTCCTTGAACTCGCACAGGAGAGCCTCGAACTCGGGTCCGTAGGCGGCCTCGATCGGGATGTTGGTGTGGTCGACGACGGTTGCGCCCTGGGCCTCCAGCGCGTCGACGGTCGCGTTGATGATCGCGTCGATCGAAGGGTTCGCGGCGGCGTTGTACGTGCCCTCGCGCCAGATTCCGATCCGGGCGCCGTCGAGCGCGTCCGCGTCGAGGAACTGGGTGTAGTTCGTGAACGCGTGACCGGCCTGCGCGGCGGTCGCCGAATCGTTCGGGTCGATGCCGGTCATCGCGCCGAGGACGACGGCGGCGTCGGTCACGTTGCGGGTCATCGGGCCGGCCGTGTCCTGCTCGGCGCTGAGCGGAATCACGCCCGCCCGGCTGAGGAGGCCCAGGGTCGGCTTGATCCCGACGATGCCGTTGGCGCCCGACGGGCACATGATCGAGCCGTCCGTCTCGGTGCCGACGCCGACGGTCGCGAGGTCGGCCGAGACGCCGACGCCGGTTCCGGAGCTGGAGCCGCATGGATTGCGGTCGAGGACGTAGGCCATGTTCGTCTGGCCGCCGATCCCGCTCCAGCCACTGGACGACGGGATCGACCGGAAGTTGGCCCATTCGGACAGGTTTGCCTTGGCGAGGATGATCGCTCCGGCAGCACGGAGGCGCTGGACGATGAAGGCGTCCGACGGGGTGCTGCCGGCGAGGGCCCACGAGCCGGCGGTGTTCGCCATGCCGGTCGTGTTGACGTTGTCCTTGACGAGGACCGGAATCCCGAGCATCGGGCGACGGTCGCCGTTGCGGCGGGCCTTGTCGGCGGCGCGCGCATCGGCGAGCGCCCGCGGGCTGACGGTGATGACGGCGTGGAGCTTCGGGTTGAGCTTCGTGATCCGGTGCGTGTAGAACTGGACGAGCTGGACCGCGGTCAGGCGGTGGCGGTTCATCAGCGCCTGGAGCTGCGGGATCGTCGCCGCGTCGACGTCGATGCCCGCGACGCGGGTCGACGTGGGCTGTGCGCCAAGCGCGGCGGGCGCCGCGACACCTGCCACCCCGAGGAGCAGGGCGGTGAGCGTCACGAGGACGAGAGATCGCCGAACCGGGCTGCGCATCGCGAGACCTCCACGGGATCGAGTGGGCTGGGACGGACCGTCTGGGGGTATGTCCATCAAACCCCGCCTGTCAAGGGCGGCGCTTGCCGGATCCTTCTACAGCGGGCGCGTCTCGCCAGCGTCTCGCGTGCACTCCCAGGTGCACGTTGGACCGTGATCCCTGGCCGAGATCGGACGAACCCGCGCCGCCGCCGTCCGAAAGCGAACGCAGTCGAGAACCACCCTCGCGCTCGCGGGTTCGGCGAATTCGGACTCCGAAATCGTCGGATCGTGGCAGATGGGTGGGGGCTCCGCCGGCGTTCGGAATCGGACGAGTTGCGGGTCAGTCACGCCGCTCCTCGCCAGGCCGGGACCCTGGCAATGGCCAGGTGAGCCGGGCCTGCGATCATGGGCCGATGCCACCCTACGACGACCATCTCCGCCGGATGCTCGGTCCCGACGCCGAGTTCCGCGATGGCCAGCGCGAGGCGATCGAGGCGGTCGTCGACGACGGCGCTCGAGCCCTGGTCGTGCAGCGCACGGGCTGGGGCAAGAGCCTCGTCTACTGGATCGCGACGCGCGCCCGACGCGACACGGGCCCCGGCCCGACCCTGATCGTCAGCCCGCTCCTCAGCCTGATGCGCAACCAGATCGCGATGGCGGCCCGACTCGGGCTCAAGGCGGTCACGATCAACTCGGGCAACGTCGGCGAGTGGCGCGAGATCGAGGGCCGCCTCGAGCGTGACGAGATCGACGTCCTCCTGATCTCGCCGGAGCGGCTGGCAAACGAAGGGTTCACGAGCCGGGTCCTGCCGGCGATCGAGCGGACGATCGGACTGCTCGTGATCGACGAGGCCCACTGCATCTCCGACTGGGGCCACGACTTCCGGCCCGACTACCAGCGGATCGGGCGGCTCCTGCCCGCGCTCGGGGTGTCGGTGCCCGTCCTGGCGACGACGGCCACGGCCAACGACCGGGTCGTCGCCGATGTCGCCGCCCAGCTCGGCGAGCACGTTGCTGTCATCCGCGGCTCGCTGGCCCGGGACACGTTGCGGCTCGATGCGATCCCGCTCGCCGACCAGGCGGAACGGCTGGCGTGGCTCGCGGAGAACCTGCCGCGACTTCCGGGGAGTGGCATCGTCTACTGCCTGACCGTCGCCGACACGGAGCGCGTCGCGAACTGGCTTCAGATGCAGGGGATCGACGCCCGCGCCTACAACGGCCCAATGCCCCAACCGGACCGCGAGGCGCTCGAGGACGGCCTGATCGCGAACGACATGAAGGCGCTCGTCGCAACGGTCGCGCTCGGGATGGGCTTCGACAAGCCGGATCTCGGGTTCGTGGTCCACTATCAGCGGCCGGGCTCGGCCATTGCCTACTACCAGCAGGTGGGGCGGGCCGGCCGGGCGGTGGAGCGGGCGTACGGCGTCCTCCTGTCGGGTCGCGAGGACGACGAGATCGCGGACTACTTCCTGCGGACCGCGTTCCCGCCGGCCGATCGGATGCGCGACCTGCTGGCGGCTCTCGACGGGGTCGACTCCGCGTCGATCGGGCGGTTCCAGCGGGCGGTCAACCTGACCCGCGGTCAGCTCGACCAGGCGCTCAAGCAGCTCGAGCTCGACGGCGCGCTGACGAAGACCGGCGGCCGCTGGTCGCGGACGGCCGAGCCCTGGGCGCCCGACGAGGAGCGGATCGAGCGGGTGACGGCGACCCGTCGCGCCGAGCTCGAACAGATGCGGGCGTACGTGACCACGACCGATTGCCGCATGGCGTTCCTCACCGGCCTCCTGGACGATCCGGCAACCGGGCCGTGCGGCCGCTGTGCCAACTGCGTGGGGAAGGGGATGCCGCACGCGGTCGATCCGGCCCGGACGCGCGCAGCGATCGATTTCCTCCGGCGCAGCCTTCGCCCGATCGAGCCGCGCAAGCGCTGGGTCGAGGGGGCGGCCGGTGTCGGCGCCGACGGGGGAGGGGCAGCGGGCTCCACGGTGATCGGGGCGCCCAACGAGGAGGGCATTGCCCTGTGCGTCGCCGGCGACGCGGGCTGGGGCCGCGACATCGTCCGGGCCAGGGGAGGGGACGGCCGCTTCCCGGACGGGCTGGTGGTGGCGGCGACCCGGGCGATCCGCGACCAGTGGCAGCCCGATCCCTCCCCCGAGTGGGTGACCTCGGTCCCGTCGCGGGCAGCCGAGGCGGTCGTCCGCGGCTTCGCCGAGGCTCTCGCCGCCGAGCTGAAGCTGCCGTACGTCGCGACGCTGACCGCCCCGATCGCAGCCCTAGCGGGCGCCGTTGCCCCCGGGACCCCGCGTCCGCAGGCGGCGATGCAGAACAGCGTCCTCCAGCTCGAGAACGCCCGGTCCAAGCTCGCCATCGACTCGACGGCGACGGTCCCGACGGGCCCTGTCCTCCTCGTGGACGACCTCGTCGACAGCCGCTGGACGCTGACCGTCGCGGGCTCCCTGCTCCGGGCCGCCGGGAGCGGGCCGGTCCTGCCGTTCGCGCTCGCCGAGGCCCGCGGACGCGAGGGCTGAGCCCAGAACGACGAACGCCGACGGCGGAGCGCTACGCTGGGCCTCGTCAGCTTGATCACTCAATTGACGGGAGACGGACACCGATGACCAGCTCGTCGGCGACGGAGGCGATGCAGGCCTCCATCGCCCAGTTCCTCGGCTTCTACATGGGACCTGTCGGAGCTGCCCTCGCCCGACCCGGCATCGCGAATTTCGCGTTCGGCAACCCGAATGAGATGCCGCTGCCTGGCTACGTGGCGGCGCTCCATCGCCACCTCGAGCCGCAAGCGCCCGACTGGTTCGCGTACAAACTGAGCGAACCGAAGTCGCAGGCCGCGGTGGCGCGTTCGCTATCCGCGAGAACAGGTCTCGACTGGGACCCGGCCGACGTCGCGATGACGAACGGTGGGTTCGCCGCCCTGGCGGTCGCATTCCGGACCATCGTCGAGGCCGGCGACGAGGTCGTGTTCCTGTCGCCGCCGTGGTTCTTCTACGAGCTCCTGATCCTCGCCGCCGGCGGCGTCCCCGTTCGCGTCCCGCTCGCCCCGCCGGCGTTCGACCTGGATCTGGCTGCGCTCGACGCCGCGATCACGCCTCGGACCCGGGCCGTCCTCCTGAACTCGCCGCACAACCCGAGCGGCCGGGTCTACCCGCTCGCCGACCTCGAGCGGCTCGCGGCGACCCTGCGCGCGGCCTCGGCCCGGATCGGGCGGACGATCCACGTCATCTCGGACGAGCCGTACAACAGGATCCTGTTCGATGGCCGGACGTTCCACACCCCGGCCGAGGCCTATCCCGACACGCTCATCACGTATTCGTACGGCAAGACCCTTCTCGCGCCGGGGATGCGGATCGGCTACCTGACGGTTCCGCCGACGATGGACGGGCGCGAGGAGCTCCGCAACCGCGTGCTCATGGCCCAGCTCGCGACCGGCTATGCGTTCCCGAACGCCCTCCTGCAGCACGCGATCGAGGATCTCGAGCAACTGTCGATCGACATCGGCGGGCTTCAGGCACGGCGCGATCGGATGGTCGGCGCGCTCGCCGGAATGGGCTACGAGCCGACGATGCCCGAGGGCACGTTCTACATCATGGCGAAGTCGCCGATCGACGACGACATGGCGTTCGCCGAGCGTCTCGCAGCCGAGAACATCATCGTCCTGCCGGGCACCGTCGTCGAGGTCCCAGGCTGGTTCCGGATCTCACTGACCGCCAGTGACGCGATGGTCGAGGCGAGTCTGGCCGGCTTCGAACGGGCACGGGCGAACGCCCCGGAGCTCAGCCCGGCGTAGGCGCCGGCGCGGCTACGGAGTCAGCAGGTAGAACCGGAGCAGGTCGAGGGCCGGCTCGTCGAGCCTCTCGAAGCCGCCGAAGCCGGACGCGTCGGCGTAGTCCCGGAGGGTGTCGGCCCGCATGACCGTGCCCGTCCCCGCGGTCGGCCGCTCGGTCATCGCCGCCGGCAGGCACGTGAACAGGCTGAAGCCGTAGTAGATCCGCTCGACCTCGCTGCCCGGCGCGGTGAAGGCGTCCTCGGTCCGCTCGTCGGCGATGAGGGCCACGCCGTCGTGCCGGAGCATCCCGCGGATCGCTCCGAGGACCTCGATCGGCCGCGACAGGTCATGGATCGCCTCGATCACGACTGCGACATCGTACTGGCCCGCCGCGGCCGGATCGGCAGCGTCGCGGACGGCGAACGTGACCCGGTCCGCGACGCCGGCTCGCTCGGCGTTGGCCCGGGCGAGCTCGATCGACGACGGGTCGAGATCGAAGCCGTCGACGTTGACGTTCGGGTAGGCCCGGGCGATCGCGATCGACGCCCAGCCGACGCCGCATGCGACGTCGGCGACGCGCGGTCCACCGGCGGCAGCGAGCCGGTCATGGACGGCCGGGATCGCGGGCAGGATCTCCTGCCCGAAGCTGTTGACCAGCCACGGCCGGTTGAAGTCGCCCTGGGCCTCGATCATGTCCGGCCCGTAGTCGGCCCAATCGACGCCGCCGCCGGTCCGGTACGCCTCGAGGAGCTGCGGCAGGACCTTGGCGCAGGCGACGAGCGAGCGGGCGATGGGCGCGATCGACATCGGGCTGTCCGGGTCCAGGAGGGCCGCGGCGTAGGCGCTGGGCAGGCCGTAACGCCGGTCGTCGGCGGCGGTCGGGCCGCTCGCGGGCTCGACCACATCGAGCAGGTCGGCGACCGCCTGCTGCTCGAGCCACTCGCGGGCGTAGCGCTCGTCGATCCCTGCGCGGGCCGCGAGCTCAGCGGCGGTCGCCGGACCGCTGTCGTGCAGCGCCCGGTACAGCCCGAGCCGGTCGCCGAGGTAGACCGACATCACCTCGAACATCCCGATGCTTGCCTCGAACACCCGCCCGACCAGCGACTCGGCGGTCTTCGGGTCGGCGGACTCGGGCGCGTTGATGGCAGCTGCGGCGCCGGACGGCGTCGCCGGGACGGGCTCGATCATCGTCACCTGAGGCTCCCTCGGAATCTGGCGGTTGCGTTCTGCCGCAGATGATGGACCAGCCAGGGGGCATGCCGCCAGCGACGAATGACGGGCGTCGGCGTCGGCGAACGACGGTCGGCCGCCAGCTCGATGCAGCGGTCGTCGCGCGCTCAGTGCCGGGCGGAGATCCGGGCCGCCTGGCGCCGGGGTGTCGGCGCGGCGGAGATCGGGCGTGGCTCATCGGCAGCAGGGGCGAGCGGCTCCGAGGCCGCATCAGCGTGCGGGACGGCGAGGCCCGCCACCCGATTCCGGCCGTCTGCCTTCGCCCGATACAGCGCCTCGTCGGCCAGCCGAAGGAGCGTCACCCGGTCGTGGGCCTGATCGGGGGCGGTGGCGATCCCGATCGAGATCGTGATCCGGTCGGTGATGCCGGGCGACAGGCTGATGATCGTTGACTCGGTCCGGATCCGGATCCGCTCCGCGATGGCCGCCGCTGCCGCGATGCCGATGCCGGGCAGGAACACTGCGAACTCCTCGCCACCGTAGCGGGCCGCGATGTCGCCGTCGCGCATGCACGAGCGGAGTACCGCAGCGAACGCGCGCAGCGCTTCGTCGCCGGCCGGATGCCCGTGGCGGTCGTTGAAGTGCTTGAAGTGATCGACGTCGATCATCAGGACGGAGACCGCCTCGTCTCCCGCCCGGGTGGAGATCGCCCTCTCGAGGGCGATGTCGAAGGCCCGGCTGTTCACGAGGCCGGTCCGTGCATCGGTATTGGCCTGGCCGTGGAGCGCGGCAAGGAGACGGCGATTGCCGATCGCCAGCGCCGCATGCTCCGTGATCCGGGCGACGCTCGCTCGGAGATCGAGCGGAAACGCCCGCGGTCGGCGCCAGTACAGGTGCACCGCGCCGACGGACTCGCCACTGATCAGCGGGATGCAGGCGAGGGTTCCGTTGGTCGCGGGGTACACCGGACAGCGAACCGTCAGGGTGTCGGAGAGGTCGTCGGTGACGTACATCGTCCCGCGGGCGACGCCGGCGCATCGGCTGAGGGCGTGGAGGGGCAGGATCTCGGCGATGGCATCACCACTCGCGGCCTCCGGCACCGCGCGGTCCGAGGAGCGGTTCAGGATGTGGGTGACCCCGGCGTCGGGGGCGATGAGCCGGCCCAGCGCGACGAGATTTGCGGCGGCCACTTCGCGATCATCGATCGCAAACGAGGTGACCTCGGTGAAGCGGTTCAGGACGCGGGCCTGACGGGCGTCGCGTTCGAGGGCTCGCCCGAACCGCCGGACCGCCAGCATGGCGATCCCGAACGCGATCATCATGAAGCCGAACGCGGCCGCGATGCCGAACTTCTGGACGATTGCGACGCCGGTCTTCTCGTCGGCGATCGCGACCTTGGCGTCGCTCAGTCCTTCGCCGAGGACTCGCAGCGCGGCCCGAACCGCTGTGTGATCGTCAATGGCCTGGGCCCTGAAGCGCTCGAGCACGGCAAGGTCGCCAGCAGTCGCGGCGTTCCCGACCGGGACGGCCACGCCCGCTTGCCACTCCTTCGTTGCGGCCTCGAGATCGTCGATGTCCGGCCCGAGGCGGATGTCGCCGTTCGCGTAGCGGCGAAGGTCGGCGAAACGGGACTCGGCGGCCGTGACCGCCTCCAGGTAGCGCTGGCGCGCCACCGGGTTTCCGGACAGGACGTAGTCGTCCAGGGCACCGTGCTGGCGCTCCAGGTCCGCGCCGATCGCCGCCGCTGTGAGGTCGAGATTCGTCTGACGTCCCGTGGCCGCATCGAGCCGGGTGGCATCCCCATCCGCGATGAAGTAGACGAGGCCGCCCACGGTGAGTGACGCCAGCGCCATGGAGGCGATGACCGCGAGGACGCGGGTGTTCTGGGACAGGCTTCGGCGCATGCATCGAGGATGGTCCAGATCAAGGAACTCGGCAGCCCGCCCAGTCGTTCCGATTGCGCTGACCGGTGGTGCACCTGCCCCTGCGTCAAATGGATGAGGGACCGCGGCCCGAGCGCTCGCCCGCACGGCGACGAACGGTTGCCACGCCCTCGACCCTTCGGGGGCGCGCTGGCCCGGACCGGCGGCTGCCGGCCCGGGCCTCGAGCGATCCAGGTGGCGTCTTACATCGTGGCCGGCGCCCCGAGCGGGGCCGGCGCGTCGTCGGTGGAGGGCCTGGGCTCGATGGCGACCTGGACCCGCCCGCCGAGCGCAAGCGCCGCGACTGCTCCGATCGCGACCACGACCGCTCCGACCTGCATCGCCGGGATCATCCCGTCGACGAAGGTCTGGCCGGTGTCGTAGGAGCCGTTGGCCGCGAAGATCGAGGCGAGGACGGCCACCCCGAACACACCGCCGAGCTCGCGGATCGCGTTGTTCGCTCCGGACGCCTTGCCCTCTTCCTCGGGTCTGCCGGCACCGCGGCGGCCGTGCCAAGCGCGACATTCCAAGAAGGCTTATCAGACACTCCGAACCGACGGTTCGAGGCCATCCATGCCGAGGAGGCATGGACTGAGATTGGCCGCGGCGACCTGATCTCGGTTCATGCCCACACGGCATGAACCGGGCCTTTGGCCGCGACGGACCTCCCGGATAAGCCTTCTTGGCATCAAGGGATTAAACGTCCGCTGGTCGGGGCCGCGCCAGCGCCCGCGCCCGGAGGTCGGTGGGAGGATTGGGTGGGCGAGCCTCGGCCGGCGAGCCGCGGCAGGCGACCTCGGCGAGTCGCGGCGGGGCAACCTCCGTCGGCGACGGTCAGTCGATCGTGCGGTCCAGGATCTCGACGTTCACGTCATGGGCAGCGATCGGAAGCGCGAACGACAGGATCAGCACGCGATCCTCGCCCATTGCATCCGACATGGGCATCGGCCCGGTCTGGACCAGGATCAGCTGGAGGCCATCCCCGGAGCTGCTCAGGACGAGGTCGACGATCTCGTCCTGGGGCAGGCTCACGAACGTGACCTCGATCGTGTCGTCGACGAGGTTCACGACGAGGGGATCGTGCCAGCGGACGGACATGCCGTCGCCGGGCGCGCCGGACCGGGCGTCGGTCAGGATCGCCTCGCGGTTCTGGATCCTGCGGGACACGTCGTGGTTGGTGGCGTTCTTCAGCTTGATGGCGAGGGGACCGGTGCTCGGATTCGCGATCGGCGAGGCGATCGGCGAGGCGATCGGCGGCGCACTCGGCCGGGCCGATGGATCTCCGCTCGGTGAGGCGGCCGGTCCGCGACCGGGATCGGCCGACAGGCCGCGAAGGTCCGGACCGACGAGCCGCGCCAGCCGGTATCGTCGGACCGTGCGGACCTGGCCGAACATCAGCTGGCGAGTCGCGGCGGTCCTGTCAGCCGTCGTGTTCGCCGTGCCGGTCCTGTTCGTGCTGGTCGTTCCTCGTGCGCTCGAGCAGCCGCTTGGTGTCGACTTCGCCCTCTATCGCGACGTGACCGCGCGGTGGCTGGCGGGCGGTCCGTTCTATGAGCCGTACCAGGTCGCGGGTCCGTACGAGATCCGGGCCGGCGACGTCCTGTATCCGCCGGCGGGGCTGTGGTTGTTCGTGCCGTTCGGGGCGTTGACCGGCGCGCCATGGTCGCCAATCGCGGCGATCGCGTTCTGGGCGATCCCGCTCGGGATCACCGCAGCAGCGGTCCTCGCCCTGCGACCGCGACCGATCGTCTGGCCGCTGATCGCCCTGTGCCTCGCCAACCCGACGACGCTCCTCAAGATCTGGACGGGCAACCCGGTGATGTGGTCGATGGCGGCGATGGCCCTCGCGGTCGTCGGGTCGTCGCGGTTCGCGGCGCCGTTCGTGCTCCTCAAGCCGTCGCTTGGCCCGTTCGCCCTGTTCGGGATCCGCCGCCGATCGTGGTGGCTGGGAGCCGCGTCGGTTCTGGCCCTGAGCCTTCCGTTCGGATCGCTCTGGGCCGACTGGCTGGCCACGGTCCTGAACTCGCGTGGCGGCGGGTTGCTCTATTCGGCGCTGGAGATCCCGATGCTCCTGCTGCCGCTCGCGGCCTGGGTCGGGCGAACGCGCGGCGGCTGAGCGCGGCGGCTGAGCGCGGCGGCTGAGCGCGGCGTCCGGGCGCGGATCGGTCGTGCGGTTGTGGGCGAGCTCGGGCCGTGTCAGGCTGACCGGGCG
>JALYPW010000441.1 GCA_030856145.1 Chloroflexota bacterium
CCGCAGTCGTCGCGCCGCTCGGCTGAAGGGCCGCGACGAGGGCCGGCCACAGCTCGGCGGTCGTCCGGCTCTCGGTCACAGGCTCGTCGAACACCAGGCCGATTCCCGGCAGGAGCACCCGCCGCAGCCCGATCTCGCCCGCTGCGAACGCGACGGGATCACTCTCACCGACGATCCACGAGGTCAGGCCGCCGACGACGATCTGGTCGTCGGCCAGGCCATTGCCGCGGGCGATCGCGACGGCCAGGAGCTGGAGCGCGAGGGCGCGTCCGGCACGCGATGAGGGGCTCGAGGGGATCCCCCGGGCGATGTCCGGTCCGACGACGAGCGGCCCGGGACCGATCGCGACAACGACCCCGGCCCGGGCCAGGATCGCCTGACCGAAGGCATGGTCGGCAAGCGCCCGGTCCGGCGCCACGTGGCCGTCGGCAATCTCGGCGAGCGGATCGGACACCGCGACGTCCATCCGCTCGAAGCCCGCGACAATCGCGCTCTCCGGCATCCCCAGGGGCGGCGGGACGATCCCGAGGCGGACGTAGGCCCGGCGCTGCGCGGCAGCCTCGTCGAGATCGCGGCGGAGGCTGGCGAGCGCACGCTGGCTGCCGACCGGGGCCATCTCGAGCAGTTCCGGGTCCGGGATCTCGGCGCCGGACCGCGGCCGCCAGATCGGTGCGTCGCGGCCGGCCAGGCGCAGGCGATCGCTCAGCTCACGGCCGATCGGGACCTCGACCTGGAGGAAGTCGGCGTCGGCGTCGACGGCGGCCCGGCCCTCGGCCAGGGCACCGGCCAGGTCCGGCTCGGCGATCCCGGCCCCGATCCACGGCCGTGGCGGCTCGCCGAGCATCGAGATCAGCTCGGTCCTGGCCGTCCGGTTGGCGTCGATCCGCTCGATCGCGGCGCCGACGAGGCGACGGGCCTCCTCCTCGGCGATCGCCCGGCGGTCGGGCTCGCTGAGGAGAGCCGCCTCCATGCCGAGGTCGACCGCACCCGAGGCGACGTCGAGGGCCAGGCGCTGGGGATCGACGTCGTATTCGGCGAGGGCCATTGCGAACGGCAGGACGATCCCGCCTCCGAGCCGATCGGCGCCGCCGGACAGGTAGCGGTCGACCACCGCCCAGGCGAGGGGGCGGCCGGCGTCATCGAGGCCGCTGACTCCGAACATCCGCAGGAGTGCCCGTTCGCGCCCGACGGTCGTGGACGCCCGGGCGCGCGCCGCCCAGGCGCCGGCCAGCGTCTCCGCGCGCTCGGCGATGCGATCGAGGGGTCCGAGGTCGGCGGCCATCGCCCGCAGTATGGCCTCAGACGGTCCGACGCCGCGCGATCATCCGTCGACCGGTCCGCTCCGAGCCGGGGCGCCGATCCAGACCTGGCCGTCGGCGAACTGCTCGGCCTTCCAGATGGGTGTCCGGGCCTTGGTCTCGTCGATCGCGTAGCGGGCCGCCTGGAACGCCGCATCGCGATGGGCGGCCACGGCGACGACGACGATGCTGGCCTCGCCGAGCGGTACGGCACCGGTCCGATGGACGATGGCGAGCCGGTCCACGCCGAAGCGCTCGGCGATCTCGTCGGCGATCGCCGCCAGGACCTGGATCGCCATCGAGTCGTGGGCCTCGTACTCGAGGGATTCGACGGCCCGGCCGGCGTGGCGGGCGGCCTCGGCCTCCTGGCCCGGCGCCGGGGTGCCCGGCGTCACCCGCGTCCTGCCGACGAACCCGACCACGGCGCCGTCCTCGTCGGTCGCAAGGCGCGCTTCGAGGTCGGCCAGGATCGTGGCCGGAAAAGGCGCCTCGTGGAGCTCGAGGATGCGTCGGGCCCGGCGGCCCGCGTCGGCGGCGTCGTCGGCCCCGCCCGAGGCGTCGCCCGAGCCGCCGCTGACCGGTGGGATGAAGGCCACCTCGTCCCCCTCGGCGAGCGCGGTCGAGGGCTCGGCGTATTCGCCGTTGCGGGCGAACCGGACCGATGCCCGGCCTGGCGCCAGGACCGGGAATTGTGCGACGACGGCGGTCCACGCGTCCTCGACGGTCGAGCCGTCGGACAGATCGAGCGGCACCTGTCGGGTGCCCGCCAGCTGGCGTTGGATCGCAAAGAGGCGCACGTGGAGATGCATCGCGTCGGGCGGGTCGCCGTTCAGCCGCGGAAGCCCGCAACGAGCAGGCCGTCGCCGACGGGCAGGATCGTGGCATGGAAGCGTGGATCGGACAGGACGGCCGTGTCGAAGGCACGGAGGGCGGCGGTGTCGCGGTCCGTTTCGTTCGGGGCGGCGACGCGGCCGCTCCACAGGACGTTGTCGGCGACAACGAGCGCGCCCGGCGCGAGGCGCGGGATGAGCGCCTCGAGATAGTCGCTGTACTCGGGCTTGAGGGCGTCGATGAACGCGAGATCGAATGGCCCCGCGAGAGCCGGGTCGTCGGCCGCGAACGCCTCGAGCGCCTTGGCGCTGACGACCGTGATCCGCTCGTCCGCGATCCCGGCCTCGCGCCACCAGCCGCGGGCGAGGTCGGTCCGGGCGCGGTCCGGATCGATCGTCACGATCGTGCCATCGCCTGGCTGACCCAACGCGAGCCACAGGGTCGAGTAGCCGTATGCCGTGCCGACCTCGACGATCCGGCGGCGGCCCGCCGCCAAGGCAGCGAGGACCCGGCCGCTGTCGCGATCGACGATCGGGATATGACCGGGCGCCGCGGCGGCCTCGATGGCGGCCAGGGCGGGCGTCAGTGCCTGGCCGAGGCCCTCGATCCAGTCGGCCTCTGCCGCACCCGGCAGCCATCCGCGATCGTTCTTCATCGGGCCTCCATCAGACAAGCAACCCCGCCCCGAAGTACAGGCCGGCCGCGAGGATCGTCCCGGCGGCGATCGTTCCGACGTTGATGTACAGGAGGCCGGTCGCCGACTCCATCGATCTGCTGCGGGCGGTCTGGACCGCGGCCCACGAGACGATCAACGGGAAAATCAGGCCGACGATCAGGCGCAGCCAGACGAAGAGCGCCCACGGCCCGACCAGGACGGCGAACGGGCTGCCGCCGCCTGGACCGGCTCCGGTCGAGACCCAGACCGCGAAGAGCGCCACCTGAAGGGCGACGATCGCGAGCAGGGTCCGGGAGATCAGGATCAGCGGCGCCTCGGGCAGTTTCGGGGTCACGAGATACCAGTGGCCGAGGATCATCGCCGCGAAGACGCC
>JALYPW010000455.1 GCA_030856145.1 Chloroflexota bacterium
CCTCGGTCGCGAGGAGGCTGAACACCATCGCCCCGACCAGTCCGTTGGCCGCGGTGAAGATCAGGACCGACAGCGCGAGCGCGGGGACCGTTGCCGCGAGCGGCGCCGCGACCAGGGCCAGGCCGCCGACAAACAACGAGGTGACGAGGACC
This sequence comes from Chloroflexota bacterium, assembly GCA_030856145.1. GTDB lineage: Bacteria > Chloroflexota > Limnocylindria > Limnocylindrales > CSP1-4 > CF-46. Next base: position 153 of record JALYPW010000455.1, read on the forward strand.
GGCCGGAACCCGATCCGATCCCCCACCGGCCCACCGAACGGCGCAAGCAGCGCCCCCACGAGGGCCGCCGTCCCGGCCACGAACCCGATCGACGACGCCAGGCCCGGCCCGACCCCGACGAGCTGCTCGACGATCAGCGCCTGGTATGGCCGGCTCATCTGGTTGGCGAGGAATGCGACGCCATAGATCGCGAAGATCCGTCGGACAACCGGATCGCCGAGGACGCTCCGAAGGGCACCGTACGCGAGCGGCAGCACGCGACCCTCCGGCACGAACGCCGGCCGGACCTCGCGCGAACCGAACCAGACGAGGGCCGCGGCCGCGACCGACAGGCCGGCCGGCACCCAGAACATTGCCGCCAGGGACCAGCCGAGGCTGTCGACAAGGACGCCGCCGAGCGTCGGGCCGACCGCGAACCCGATCGGGCCCGAGGCGCCGAAGATCGCGATGACGGTCCCGATCCGATGACGCGGCACGACGTCACGGATCGCGGCCAGCATCACCCCCGTGTTGCCGAGCTGGAATCCGATCAGGAGGATGCTCAGCGCGAGCTGCCACGGCTCCCGAGAGAGCGCGACGCAGACGAACACGACCGCCTCGACGAGACAGCTCCGGACGATGACCGCCTTCCGGCTGTACTTGTCGGCCCACACGCCCCAGAGCGGGACGAGCGGCATCCCGACCACGAAGACCAGCGCCGAGAACAAGCCGACGAACAGCGCTCGGTCGGCCTCCGGGACGCCGACCTCACGCAGGTACGGGGCCAGGAACGAGAAGACCTGGGCCACGCCGAGGCCCTCGATCATCGAGGTGATCCAGAAGACGACGACGATCCGCTTCCAGTCCGACCGGCCGTCGCGCTCCCGATCGCGTTCGGGGACGGGGAGGGGGTTCGCAGGGGATCCGGGGGCAGCGATCGACATGGCGCCGAAGGGTAGCCGACCCGCCGCCGGAACCGGTGGTCCGCGTCGTAGACTCGGATGAAGGAGGTCCGCGAGGATGATTGGTCGCTTGCTAACCCGCGCCGTCGATGCCCAGGGACGCTGGTCGAAGCCCCTCGGCGAGTTCAACCATCGCTGGCTGTCGGCCCTGTTCCGCCCGATCCGGCCGGTCAAGGACTTCCTGAACGGGACGTGGCTCGGTCACCCGGTCCATGCCGCCGTCACCGACCTCCCGATCGGCGCGCTGACCGTCTCGATCGTCGCCGACCTGATCGGCCAGCCGCTCGTCGCCGACGTTTCGCTCCTGATTGGCGTCCTGGCGATGGTCGCATCCGCCGTCACCGGCTTCGCCGACTACACCGACGTCGATGGGACGGCCCGGGCGCGGGCGACCGTCCACTCGGTCCTGATGACTTCGGCGCTCCTCCTGTACGGCGCATCGCTCCTGATCCGGAGCGGCAGCCCCGCGGACCGCATGCTGCCGATCGGCCTGTCCGTCGTCGCCTACGTCGTCCTCTCGCTCGGCGCCACCATCGGCGGCGACCTCGTCTACCTGATCGGGACCAACGTCAATCGCCATGCCTGGCGTGGTGCCGGAGCGACCTGGATCAAGCTCGACCTTGGCGGCCTCCCGGACATCCCGGAAGGTGGCCCAACAAAGCTCAAGGCCGGTGTCAACGAGCTGGCCGTGATCAGGGACGGGGAGCGGATCCTGGCCGTCCATGCCCAGTGCGCACATGCCGGCGGGCCGCTTGCCGAGGGAACGCTGGTCGGCGGTGCGATCGAGTGCCCGTGGCACGGTTCCCGGTTCCAGCTCGCGGATGGCCACGTCGTCCGCGGCCCGGCGACGTACGACCAGCCGGCCTACGACGTTCGCCGCGCTGAGTCCGGCGATGGCTGGGAGGTTCGGCGCCACTCAGCCTGACCAATGGAACCGAAGTTGAGACCGGACATCGCGGCGACGACGGCGATGATCGCGCTTGCCGTTCCAGGCCTGGTGGTCCTGATCGGTGCGGCTGGCGCGGGCAAGTCCACGCTCGCCGCCCGGCTCTTCGCCCCCGCCGACATCCTCTCGTCCGACGCTCTCCGGGCCGCGATCGGCGGCGACGCGGCCGATCAGCGCGCGACCCGGCCGGCGTTCGCCATCCTCCACCGGGAAGCTCGGCGGCGCCTCGCCGAAGGGCGGCTGGTTGTCGTGGACGCCACGAACGTCGAGATGTCGGCCCGAAGGCCCCTGATC
>JALYPW010000470.1 GCA_030856145.1 Chloroflexota bacterium
GGCTCTTGGTCTCCAGCGTCTTTGAGCGGGCGGCCATGATCCCCTTGAGCGACGGGTAGCGCGGCTCGCCGAGCGCCTGGGTCGCGACGATCAGGGCCGGCATCGGCGCCTCGAGGACCTCGTAGCCCGTCGGGGTGATCCGGTTGACCCGGACCGTGCCGGCGGCCGGGTCCGGAACGATCTTCGCCGCGTACGACAGGTAGGGCAGTCCGAGCAGCGCGGCCAGGCCGGCCGGAACGATGCCGCCGCCGCTGTCCGAGGTGTCAGCGCCGGCCAGGAGCAGGTCGTACTCGATGCCGTGGAGCGCTGCAGCGAGGACCCGTGTCGTCGAGACCATGTCAGAGCCCGCCAGGCTGTCGTCGGTGATCAGCGTCCCGCTCGCCGCGCCCATCGCGAGCGCCTTGCGCATCGTCTCGGGGGCGTTCGGGCCGGCCATCGACACGAGGTGGACCTCCCCGCCGTGCGCCTCGGTCAGCTTCAGGGCCGCCTCGAGGGCGTACTCGTCGTTGGCGTTCACGACGGCCGGAGTCGCGGCCCGGTCGAGCCGCCAATCGTCGGGGCGAAGACGCTCGCCGCCCGACGCGGTGTCGGGCACGGGCTTGACAAGAACGACGATTCGCACGGGCGGGCAGCCTCCTTGCAGCGATTCGGGACGGGTCCGCCCGTCAGCGACGGGCGGTGAGGGCCCGGGCGATGACCAGACGCTGGATCTGCTGGGTCCCCTCGTACAGCTGAGTGATCTTCGCGTCGCGCATCATCCGCTCGACCGGGAACTCGTCGATATAGCCATAGCCGCCGAGCACCTGGACCGCATCCGTGGTGACCCGCATCGCGTTGTCGCCGGCGACGAGTTTACACAGGGCCGACCAACGTCCCGCGTCCGCCGCACCGGCGTCGATCTCGGTCGCCGCCTTGTACAGCAGCTGCCGGGCGGCCTCGGTGCCGGCATCCATGTCGGCGAGCATCGCGGCGATCATCTGGAAGTCGCTGATCGGCTTGCCGAACTGCTTGCGTTCGGACGCATAGGCGGCCGCGATCTCGAGCGCACCCTGAGCGATCCCGACGGCCTGGGCGGCGATCCCCGGCCGGCTTCGGTCGAGCGTGCGCATCGCCAGCGGAAAGCCCTCGCCAACCGCCCCGACCCGGTTCGCGTCGGGAACACGGACGGCGCGGAAGCCGAGCTCGGCGGTGGGGCTGCCGCGGATGCCCATCTTGTGCTCGATCCGCTCGACGCTGAAGCCGGGCATGTCCTTCTCGACCACGAAGCAGGTCAGGCGTTCGCGCCGCGGGGTGCGGTCTGCGTCGGACGTGTCGGGCGGATCGTCCGCGGTCACGGCGAACACGACGATCAGGTCAGCGACGCTGCCCTGGCTGATGAACCGCTTGCTCCCATCGATGATCCAGTCGTCGCCGTCGCGCCGAGCACGGGTCCGGGCGGCGGCAACGTCCGAGCCGGCCTCGGCCTCGGTCAGGGCGAAGGCGATCAGCTTGGCGCCGGCCGCCAGGTCCGGAAACCAGCGATCCTTCTGGTCGGCCGTGCCGGCCAGAAGGAGGGGCAGGGACGCGAGTTCGTGCACGGCGAGGATCAGCCCGCTCGTGGCGCACACCCGGCTGATCTGCTCGACCGCGAGGCAGACGGTCAGGAGGTCACCGCCCAGGCCGCCGTACTCCTCGGGGAAGGGCAGGCTCAGGATGTCGTGGCTGGCGAGAAGCTCCTTGACGTCCCAGGGAAACTCGGCCGTCTTGTCGATCTCGGCGGCGCGCGGCGCGATCCGTTCGTCGGCCAGGACCCGGACGGCGTCGCGCAGCGCGGACTGGTCCTCGGTGAGGCGATAGGTGGGGGTGGGGCGCGGCTCGGAGTCGGGCGTCGAGCTGACCATCCGCCCGATCGTAGCAGCGAGCGGTTGCGACCGGGCATCCGCCTCCTCCGCGCGCTAGGCTTCGTGCAGGCAGCGAGCTCGCCGCGGGGGTCGGGCTCCAGCCGCCGAGGAAGCGCCATGGACCAGACGACCCAGCTCCTCCTCCTGATTGTCGCGGCCTCGATCGCGATCGTGGCGATGCTCGTGATGCTCCGGCGCCAGCGCGTCGAACGAGAGTCCGAAGCCCGCGAAAGTCCGTACGCCACCTCGTCCGAGGGCCAGAAGCGCTGCCCGAGCTGCGGCGCCTACAACTCCTGGACGGACCGGAACTGCGTGAGCTGCCACCGGAAGCTGCCGGGCTGACGATCTCGCGCGGGTTCGTCCGGGGAGGCCCCTGCCGGAGCCCCGCCCGTGATTGCCATGCGCCCCTTGGGCGCGCAGTCGGTCGAAGGATGACCGGTCGCGACGGCCCATCGGCCCGGAGTGAGTCCTCCGCGGCGAACGACCGACCCGATCGGAGCGAGTCCCGAGCGCATCACGCTCGAACGCGTGGCTAACGCTCACCCCATGGGCACATGGCGAACCCCGGCCCGGCGCCACGGTTTTCGCCATACGCACGCCGGATGAGCATTGGACCGCGTGGACGGGCATTCGCGGTGTTCCGTGGTTCAGGAATTAGCCGCCTACGGTTAACTGATGACGCGAACGAGCCGAGTCCTCGGCTCGAAACGCCTGTTCGCGTGGATAACGCTCAGCACATGCGCACATGGCGAATGCCGACGGCTCCGCGGGGCACGGACGACGCTACTGGAGGACGGGCAGACGACGGCCGGCGGGGATCGGGTCGGGCTCGATGACGTCGGCCAGGATCTCGGCGATGTCGCGGGCGCTGACGACGCCGGGCCCGTCGCCCGGTCCGCCGCCACCGTTCGCAAGAGCGATGCCCGACGGCGACACCGCCATCGCCCCCGAGGCGTCGGCGTCGGCCAGGCCGTCCTTCATCATCACCATGCAGAACGGGCAGCTCGTCGCGACGGTCGCGGCGCCCGTCTCGAGCGCCTGACGCGTCCGCTCCGCGTTGATCCGCGTCCCGCGCGTCTCCTCCATCCACATCCGGCCGCCGCCGGCGCCGCAACAGAACGAGTTCTTGCCGTTCTTCTCCATCTCGCGGAGCTCGAGCCCGGGCACAGCGCCGAGGACGTCGCGCGGCGCGGCCACCACCCCGTTGTAGCGGGTCAGGTAGCACGAGTCGTGGAACGTCACCGAGCCGGCGGCCGCCGCCGACGCCTCGGCGACCCGGAGCCGTCCTTCGTCGAGCAGGCCCTGGAGGTAGACCGAGTGATGGACGACCCGGAACGATCCGCCGAGCTGCCCGTACTCGTTGGCGATCGTGTTGAAGCAGTGCGGACAGGCCGTCACGATCGTGCGCTGGCCCATTCCGTACCGGTTCAGCATCTCAACGTTGCCCGCGGCGAGGATCTGGAAGACGTAATCGTTGCCCATCCGGCGGGCCGGGTCGCCCGTGCACGACTCCTCCTGGCCGAGGATCGCGAACCGCACCCCGGCCGCGTTCAGGCACGTCGCGAACGCCCGGGCGACCCGCTTGTTGCGCTCATCGAA
>JALYPW010000475.1 GCA_030856145.1 Chloroflexota bacterium
AGTCCTCCTCGGCATCATCGGCATCGGCTACGGCGTCTGGATCTTCGCCCTTGTCCGTCAGATGGGAACCGATCAGCGCGGCGTCGTCGCCACCCGCGTCGCGGTCGGGACGCTCGTCCTGCTTGCGGCGTCGTCCGGACTCCAGCCGTCGTTGAGCACCGCGCTGGCGATCGGCTCGCTGCTCCCAGCCGTCATCGTGATTCCGATCGTCTCGACCCGGATCCTGCTCCGGCTGCTGATCCTGAGCGGCCTGACCGGCACGTGGTGCGTCGTGGCCGCGCTGGTCGTGCCGCCCAACACCACGCCCGAGGCCGGCCAGACCGCGTTTGCGTTCCTGGCGCTCGTGTTCGCGTACGCCTTCCTGATCATCTTCCTGTGGCAGGTCAGTCGCCAGCTGAAGGGCACCGCCGCCGACCTCCGGAGCGTCGTCGCGATGTCGAGCGACCTCGCCGAGACCCTCGACCCGCGTCTGGTCGGCGACCGGATCGCCGTCCATATCGCCCGGGCCGTCGGCGCCGACGACTGCGCCCTGAGCTTCTGGGATCGAGCCAGCGACACGGTCGTGACGCTCGGCTACCACCCGCCGGCCCGCCGCGAAACGCTCAACGAGAGCTACCTGGTCGAGGCGTTCCCCGCGACCCAGGCCGTCCTCCACGAACAGCGCTCGATCGTCATCGACACGCATGACCCGGCCGCCGACCAGGCCGAGGTCGGGTACCTCGCGTCGATCCGGCAACGGACGATGGCGATGATCCCTCTGGTCGCCGCCGGCCGGACAATCGGGCTGGTCGAGGTCACGTCGGCTCGGCCGGGCGCGTTCGACGCCCGCGCGGTCGAGCTTGCAACGATGCTCGCGGGCGAGGCCGCGATGGCCCTCGAGAACGCCCGGCTGTACGAGGAGATCCGCCATCAGGCCCTCCACGATGGGCTGACCGGCCTCGCCAATCGAGTCCTGTTCCGGGATCGGGTCGAACACGCCGTCGAGCGCAACCGCCGGGCCGGTGGCCAGCTCGCGGTCCTCTTCATCGACCTCGACGACTTCAAGACGCTCAACGACAGCCACGGCCACGCCCGTGGCGACGAGGTCCTCGCAATCGCCGCCGGCCGGGTCCGGGACGTCCTCCGTCCGGCAGACACGGCGGCGCGGCTCGGCGGCGACGAGTTCGCGATCCTGATCGAGGACATCGTCGACGAGGCCGACGCCCTCGCCGTTGCGACCCGGCTCGCCGAGGCCCTCCGTCAGCCGATCCAGTTCGGCCACCTCGTCCTCCGGGTCGCCGCCAGCATCGGGGTGGCGATCGGCGGTCCGACCGGCGAGACGGCCGACGACCTCCTGCGCAACGCCGACGTCGCGATGTATGCGGCGAAGGGCTCGTCACGGGGCGGCGCCGAGGTCTTCCGGCCAGCCCTCCGCGACGGTGCCGCCGAACGTGCCGACCTGGCCGGCCGGCTGCGCGGGATCGAGGAGCGCGGCGAGCTCCGGCTCGACTACCAGCCGATCGTCGCGCTGGCGACGCACCGGATCGAATCTGTCGAGGCCCTCGTTCGCTGGCAGCCGCCCGATGGCCCCGTCCTCATGCCGACCGAGTGGATCGATCTCGCCGAGGAGAGCGGCGACATCGTCGGGATCGGGCGCTGGGTGCTGCGCGAGGCGTGCCGCCAGGCCCATGACTGGCAGATCCGTCTCGGCCGGCCCGACCTCGGGATCAGCGTCAACCTGTCCGCTCGCCAGTTCCGGGACCACGACATCGTTGCAACGGTCCGATCGGCCCTCGAGGAGACGGGCCTGCCGGCCCAGACGCTCATGCTCGAGATCACCGAGAGCGGCCTGATGCGACGGACCGAGTCGACGATCACGCGGCTCGAATCGCTCCGGGCGCTCGGGGTCCACCTCGCCCTCGACGACTTCGGAACCGGATACTCGTCCCTCAGCTACCTCGAGCGCTTCCCGATCGACACGCTGAAGATCGACCGCTCGTTCGTGTCGAGCAACGGGGTGATCTCGCCCATCGCCCGGGCGATCGTCGACCTCGGGCGGACGCTCGGCCTCGAGGTGATCGCCGAGGGCATCGAGCATCTCGACCAGGCCCGCTGGCTGGCCGAGCTCGGCTGCCGCTATGGCCAGGGCTACCTGTTCGCCCGGCCGATGAGCGCGGTCGCCCTCGAGTCGGTCCTCGCCGAGGGCGACGGGATCCTCCGGCCGTCCGAGCCGGAGCCCACGAGCGACAGCGATTGGGACGACGGGCCGCGGCTGCGGGTGGTCGGAGAGTAGGCCTGCACCCGACTCTGGCCGGGCCCGGCCGCTGGCCCCTCAGAACGGCTTGATGACCATCAGCCACAGCCGGGCGACAGCCGCCCGTCGCCGCCAGTCCAGGAAGCCGGTCCCGGGCTGGCTAGAGGTTGCCGCGCCGCGCCTGCTCGATCTCGATCGCCTCGAAC
>JALYPW010000479.1 GCA_030856145.1 Chloroflexota bacterium
AGTAGTCATCGAAGTCGCTGAAGACGGTCGCGACCTCGATCGGCCGGACCGCGACATCGGTCAGGCCGGCAGCGACGAACGAGGCCCGCAGCGGATCCGGGGCGCAGATCGTGAACCGCGAGTCCTCCGTCGCAGCCGCGGCCGCCGGGTCGAGCGCGACGGCCGCGTCCCAGAACCTCTTCATCAGGTCCATCCGTCCGCCGTAGTCCCAGACGTAGCCCGCGATCGCGCCGCCCGGCACGAGGACGCGGCGGAGCTCGACAAGGGCAGCCGGCAGGTCAGGCACGAAGTTCAGGACGAGGCCGGCGACAGCGATCTCGACCGCGGCCTCGGGCAGCGGGATCGCGCCGGCAGAGCCGATCATGAATGTGGCCCGCTGGTCTTCGACGTGGGCCCGGGCGTGCTCGATGAAGCCACTCGACGGGTCGACGCCGACGACGCTGGCCGGGCGGCACCTCGTGAGGATCCGCTCCGTCAGGGCCCCCGTCCCGCATCCGACATCCAACCAGCGCGCGCCGTCCGGAGCGGCCAGCCAGTCGACGAACTCCGCGCCGACGAGACGGCCCCAGCGTCCGACGTACGCCTCGTAGTCGGTGCCGCTCGTCCAGCGGTCAGGGCTCACGATCGAGCGCCGGACCCGTGGCGATGGCCGGCCTGGCCGCGATCGATGTCCCGGGCGAGGTCGTCGACGGCCACGAGCTTCTGCGTCCCGGCCTCGAGGTCGCGGACCTGGACCTGGCCGTCGGCCAGCTCGTCGCCCAGGATCACCGCGAAGTGGGCTCGTTCCTTCGCCGCCGACTCGAGCTGCTTTCCGAGCTTGCGCTGGCCGAGCTCTGCGCGGGCGGCGATCCCGGCGGCGCGGAGCAGGGTCGCAATCCGGAGGCGATCGACGGTCGCGGCCGGGTCGGCGCCGACGACGACAGCGGTGAGCGCCGGCTCCCCGACCGCTGGCGTGCCCTGAGCTTCGAGGGCAAGCAGGATCCGGTCAAGGCCAAGCCCGAACCCGATCCCGGGCGTCGGCTTGCCGCCGAGCAGCTCGACGAGGCCGTCGTAGCGACCGCCTCCGCCGAGCGCGGACTGCTGGCCGGCCACGCCCCGGGGATAGACCTCGAACGCGGTCCGGGTGTAGTAGTCAAGGCCCCGGACGAGGCGCGGTTCGAGGACGTACGCGACCCCGAGCGCTTCGAGGTGGGCCCGGACGCCGGCGAAGTGCTCGGCACAGGCGTCGCAGAAGCGGTCGGTGATCAGAGGCGCGCCGGCGTTCAGCTCGACCATGACGGGCTCCTTGGAATCGAGGAGCCGGAGCGGGCTGCGCTCGAGCCGGTCCCGCTCGAGCGGCGGCAACCGGTCGATGTGGTCGCGGTAGAAGGCGGCCAGCTCGGCGATGTAGGCCGGCCGGCACTCCTTGTCGCCGATCGAGTTCAGTCGGATCTCCGGCTCGACGATCCCGGCGTCGCGGTAGAAGCGATCCGCCAACTCGATGATCTCGGCGTCGATCGCCGGCCCGGGATCGCCGATCGTCTCGATGTCGAACTGCCAGAACTGGCGATAGCGGCCGGCCTGGGGCCGGTCGTAGCGGAACATCGGCCCGATCAGGGTCAGCTTCACGGGCTGGGGCAGGGTCTGCATCCCGTGCTGGATGTAGGCCCGGACGATCCCGGCCGTCGGTTCGGGGCGGAGTGCCCACGATTCGCCGTCCTCGGTCCGAGGCGCGATCCGAAAGAGCTCCTTCTCGACGATGTCGGTCGCGTCGCCGACGCCCCGTTCGAAGACGGCGGTCTGCTCGAAGAGCGGAGTCTCGATCGGGTGGTAGCCGTAGCGTGCAGCGAGGTCGGCGGCAAGCCGCTCGAGGCGAAGAAAGCCCGATCGCTCGGCGGGCAGGAGGTCGCGAGTGCCCCGCGGGGCGCGGAAGGTGGTCATCGTCCGCGAAGTCTAGCGGCCTCGCTCACCCGTTCGGACGAGCCCGGCGCGGGACCAACGCCGAGCCTCGATGGCCGCTCCGGCGGATGTGTTCTGGTGGTGCGTCGCCGCATCGTTGGGCGGTCCGGCCAGGATGGCCGCGTGGAGGCACAGACGATGAGCAGGTTCGAGCGCAACATCTGGTTCGAGCGCCTGGTCGCGCTCCGCGACGGCTACGGAGAGTGGGCCGACGACACTGAGTCGGTCATCTCGATCACCGACGTGATCGCCTACGTGGAGGCCGTCCTGGCCGCCGCGGAGGGGGCCGACGAGCCGTGGCCTGCCGAAGCGGACGAAACGGTCACCGCATGGTGGCCCGATGGCACGCCGGTCGCGACCGCTGATGCCCCGCGAACCGCAGCCGGCAGCGAAGCCGGTTCCGCCACCCGCGACGCGTCCGACGGCCGACCCCGCCTCGGGCGGTTCTTCCGCCTGCCGACCGCCGCCGACGAGTCCGACCGGGCCTGATC
>JALYPW010000498.1 GCA_030856145.1 Chloroflexota bacterium
GTTCGCAAGATGCTCGGCCTCGTCGACGGCCTCGCGATCGAGCTGCCGCGAGCCCGCCTGAAGGGCCTCGCCGCGGCGCCCCACGTCCGGAGCGTCGAAATCGATGGGACGGTCACGATCCTCGAACCGGCAGTGGCCGCCGCCACTACCGGCGATCTCGAGTACGACAACGCCTGGGGCGTCGAGCACATCGGGGCCAAGCCCGTCCACGACGCCGGCATTCGCGGCGCCGGGATCAAGGTCGCGGTCATCGACACCGGGATCGACTACATCCACGACGACCCCGACGACCTGCCCTACGTCGTCGATCCCGAGTTCAACTCGAACTACCGCGGCGGCTACGATTTCTTCAACAACGACGCCGACCCGTTCGACGACAACGGCCACGGCACCCACGTCGCGGGAAGCCTCGCGGCTGAGAAGAACAGCTATCTCGTGGTCGGCGTGGCACCCCAGGTCGATCTATATGCCCTGAAGATCCTCGGCGCGACCGGCGAGGGCGATGTCTCGAACCTGATCGCCGCGCTCGACTGGGCCGTCATGAACGACATGGATGTCGTGAACATGAGCCTCGGCACGCACGAGGTCTCGCCGGCCCTCGCGAGCGCCGTGTCAGCCGCGTCGGCGGCCGGGGTCATGCTCGTCGCGGCGTCAGGCAACACGACTCTCTCTGAACTCTTCGCCGGTTGCCCCGTCGCCTATCCGGGCGCCTATCCCGAGGTCCTCTCGACGACGTTCACGAACCCCAACGACGCTCTCACCGGCTACTCCTGTACCGGCCCCGAGGTCGACTTCGCCTCGCCCGGCGACGCGATCTTCTCGCCGGTCCCGATCGGGCCGTGCGCCAACTGCTCGGCCCTCGGCTACGCCGCCCAGAGCGGGACGTCGATGGCGTCGCCGCACCTGGCCGGGACCGTTGCACTGCTCCTGAGCGCCGGGATCGCCGACACCGGCACGCCGGGCTTCGTCGATGACGTCAAGGCTCGCTTATGCGCAACGGCCGACGTCGGCTACGGGGTCCAGTCGGCCTTTGGCAGCACCCCGATTCCCCGGTCTGATCCGCGCTACCCGAAGTACTTCGGTTGCGGCGTGATAAACGCCGAGGCGGCGGTTCTCGGCCTCGTGCCGCCGCCCCCGGCGAACAACCCGCCCATTGCCGTGGACGATACGGCCACCACGGCCGAGGACAATCCGGTTTCGATCCCGGTCAAGGCCAACGACAGTGATCCCGACAGCGACCCGATCTCGATCACCGCCATCGGCACGCCGACGGCCGGCAGCGCCGTCCTTGCCGTCGGAGGCAACGCCATCGTCTACACGCCGGCAGCCAACGCCACCGCCAGCGTCACGTTCGCCTACACCATCTCTGATGGCCGCGGCGGAAGCGACAGCGCGACCGTGACCGTGACGATCAGCCCGACCCAGGATCCCCCGGTCGCGGTCAACGACGCGGCAACGACCGCCGAGGACACGGCCATCGATATCGCAGTCCTCGCCAACGACAGCGACCCTGACGGCGACGTCCTCAGCGTCACCGGGGTCAGCGGCGCCCTGGGCGGCGTGGCATTGATCAATCCGGACGGAACGGTCCGGTTCGTCCCGACGGCCAACGCCGTCGGCGCCGCCTCGTTCGACTACACCGTCTCGGACGGTCAGGGCGGCACAGATCTTGGCTCGGTGTCCGTCAGCCTGACGCCCGTCAACGATCCTCCGGTCGCGGCCAACGACAGCGCGACGACCGGCCAGGGCAGCCCGATCACGATCAGCGTGCTCGCCAACGACAGCGACATCGAAGGCACCCCACTCGGGGTGGCGAGCGTCAGCGATCCGCCCCACGGGACGGCGGTCTCGAACGCCAACGGCACGATCACCTACACGCCCGATGCCGGCTACAGCGGGCCGGATGCGTTCGGCTACAGCGCGACCGACGGGTCGGCGGCGAGCAACGTCGCGACCGTGTCAATCACCGTGACGCCGGCGCCGCCGCCACCGCCGCCCGCATCGTTTCACGTCGGCGACCTCGATCGGCTCGGCACGATCTCGGGCAAGACGTGGACGGCCCGGGTCACGATCCGGATCGACTCGGCGACTCATGTCGGGCTGAGCGGAGCGGTCGTGACGGGCAGCTGGAGCCAAGGCTCGAGCGGGACGGGCACCTGCACGACCGCGACGAACGGGACGTGCTCGATCCAGAAGACGAAGCTGTCGCGATCCGCCGTGGCGAGCGTCCGGTTCACGGTCACCGGGGTGACCCGGACCGGCGGAACCTACGAGCCGATCACCAACCACGACCCCGGCGGCGAGAGCAACGGGACGACGATCGTCATCCTCCGGCCGGCGTGATCGCCTGACGGAGCTGGTCGCGCAGGGCGGCCGGCTCCGTGACGGGCAACCGGCAGGTGAACCCGCGGCAGACGTAGGCGGTCGGACGGCCGTCGATCGCGATCCGGTTGGCGAGCAGCGGGATCACCGAGCCGGCCGGGTCGGGAGAGACCGCGACGACCAGGTCCGAGCGCCCGTTGGCCCGGGCCACGTCCAGCAGGGCGCGCACGGCGGCGTCGTTCGGATCGCCGACGATCGCGAGCTCGACGATCCCGTTGACCGCCAGCTCGGCCGCCGACAGCCAGTTCGCGAACCCGGTCGGATAGCGCCCCAGGAAGGTCCCGACGCTCGCGACGGCGCGATCCGCCGCCTCGCGGTAGCGCGCCTCGCCCGTGAGCGCGGCCAGCCGGACGAGGACGAGGGTCGCCATCGAGCCGCCGGCCGGAGTCGCGTTGTCCTGCGGGTCCTTGGGCCGGGTCACGAGGGCCTCGTGGTCGTCGGCCGTATCGAAGAAGCCGCCGGCCGGGTCGCTGAAGTGGTCGAGGATCGTGTCGGCCAGCTCGCGGACGGCGACGAACCAGCGCTCGTCGAACGTCGCCTCGTACAGGGCGAGCAGGCCGTCGGCGAGGTCGGCGTAGTCCTCGAGGACGCCCTCCCCCGTCGAGCGTCCGTCCTTCCACGAGCGCCCGAGCCTGCCGTCCGCGCGACGGAGTCCGTCGAGGATCGTATCGGCCGCCTGGATCGCGGCGGCGCGGTACCGCTCCCCGTCGTCGCCCGGCAGGAGCCGCCCGGCGTCCGCCAACGCCCCGATCGCGAGTCCGTTCCATGCCGCGATCGCCTTGTCGTCCCGCGCCGGCTGGGGTCGAGTCGCCCGCCGCCCGAGCAGGCGTGAACGCGCGTCCGCCAGCCGCGCTTCCCGCCCGGCGTCGACCGTCCCGTCCTCGGCCGCGGCGGGCTGGAGCCGCGACAGGATCGTCCGGCCCTCCCAGTTGCCCTCGTCGCGGACCCCGTACGTGGCCGTGAACGGCGGCGCGTCGTCGCCGACGACGTCGCGGATCTCGGCCGCGGTCCACGTGAACGTCGAGCCCTCGACCCCGTCGGTGTCGGCGTCCTGGCTGGCGGCGAACGTGCCGTCCTCGCGACGGAGCTCGCGGAGGAGGAACTCGAGCACGCCGACCGCGATGTCGCGGTAGCGCGCCTCGCCGGTCACGGTCCAGGCCCGCAGGTACGTCCGGGCGAGCTGGGCGTTGTCGTAAAGCATCTGCTCGAAGTGCGGGACGAGCCAGATCGGGTCCGTGGCGTAGCGATGGAAGCCGCCCCCGAGCTGATCGCGAATCCCGCCGTCAGCCATCCGATCGAGCGTGTAGCGGACCATCGCGGTCGGTCGGGCGTCGCCGGCCGCCATCCGCCGAAGGAGGAAGTCGAGGGTCATCGGCTGGGGAAATTTCGGGGCGCCGCCCCAGCTGCCGTTGAGCGAATCGAAGCGCGAGCGGAGCGCGTCGACGGTGGCCGCGAGCTCGGCGGCGGTCGGCATCGCCCCATCCGCCGGCAGGCGGTTCTGTTCGACGAGCGTGTCGACGAGCCTCTTGCCCGCCGCCACGACATCGAGCCGCTGCTCGCGCCACGCCCGGGCGGCTCCGGACAGGACCTGGCGGAACGACGGCAGGCCGTGGTGCGGCTCTGGCGGGAAATAGGTTCCGCCGTAGAAGGGCTGCCCGTCGGGTGTCAGGAACACGCTCATCGGCCAGCCGCCCTGGCCGGTCATGGCCTGGACCGCGCCCATGTAGACCTGATCGAGGTCGGGCCGCTCCTCACGGTCGACCTTGATCGCGACGAAGTCCCGGTTCAGGTCGCCGGCCGTCACCTCGTCCTCGAAGCTCTCGCGCTCCATGACGTGGCACCAGTGGCAGGCCGCATAACCGATCGACAAGAAGATTGGCCGGTCGTCGGTGCGCGCCTTCCCGAGCGCCTCGGGACCCCACGGGTGCCAGTCGACGGGATTGTGGGCGTGCTGGAGAAGATACGGGCTGGTCTCGCCGGCGAGTCGATTGGGCATGGCCGAATGG
>JALYPW010000499.1 GCA_030856145.1 Chloroflexota bacterium
TCCGCTGGACGACGGCGTGGCCGCCCTCGTGGAAGGCGATGATCGCCTTCTCGGCGTCCGAGATGATCCTGGACTTGCGCTCGGGACCGGCGACGATCCGCTCGAGGGCCTCGGTGAACTCCGTGAAGCCGATGACCTTCTTGTTGCGTCGGGCGGCGAGGATGGCAGCCTCGTTGACGAGGTTGGCGAGGTCCGCACCGGAGAAGCCCGGGGCCAGCCGGGCGACGGCCTCGATGTCGATCGTCTTGTCGAGCGGCTTGCCCTTCGTGTGGACCTTGAGGATCGCCGATCGGCCTTTCATGTCGGGCCGGTCGAGGATCACCTGGCGGTCGAAGCGGCCGGGCCGCAGGAGGGCCGGGTCGAGGACGTCGGGCCGGTTCGTGGCGGCGACGACGATCACGTTGGTGTTCGTGTCGAAGCCGTCCATCTCGACGAGGATCTGGTTGAGGGTCTGCTCCCGCTCGTCGTGCGAGCCGCCGAGGCCGGCGCCGCGCTGGCGGCCGACCGCGTCGATCTCGTCGACGAAGACGATGCACGGCGAATTGCGCTTGGCCTGGTCGAACAGGTCGCGGACGCGGCTCGCGCCGACGCCGACGAACATCTCGACGAACTCCGAGCCGGAGATGCTGAAGAACGGCACGCCGGCCTCACCGGCGACGGCCCGGGCCATCAGCGTCTTGCCCGTTCCGGGAGGTCCGACCAGGAGCACGCCGCGTGGGATCCGGGCGCCGAGCGAGTTGAACTTCTCCGGGTACTTCAGGAACTCGACGACCTCCTGGAGCTCGGTCTTGGCCTCGTCAACCCCGGCCACGTCGGCGAAGGTCACGACGGTCTTGTTGCCGAGGAACATCCGGGCCCGGCTCTTGCCGAAGCTCATGGCCTGGTTGTTGGTGCCCTGGGCCTGGCGCATCATGAAGAAGATGAAGCCGCCGATGATCAGGATCGGCAGGAGCCCGGTGATCAGGATGCTGACCCAGCCGTTGTCCGGGGCCGCCTTCGCCTCGAGGGACGGCTTGGGGACCTTGCCGGCCTCGGCCGCCTTGGTCATGTCGTCGAGGACCTGGTTGGCGAGAAGCCCGGGGATCACGACGTTGTACTTCGAACCGTCGGGGTTCGGCGTGACCGTCAGGGTCGACGCCTCCTGGACGACGGATTTGACCTTGCCCGCCGCGACGTTGTCGAGGAAGGCCGAGTAGGGCGTGTTCGCGGCGGGGGTCGACGAGTTGACGACGGTGAACACAACGGCGAGGGCGACGACGACGAGCGCCAGCATGACGATGCCGTTGCGGAAGAACCTGGGATTCAACGGAGCCTCCGGATCAGTGGCGCCGCAGCGCGGCGGCCAGCCCATCGAGTATAGCGTCGGTTCGTGACGGTCCCATGAGATGAGGGTCCCGGGCCCGACCGGCGATCGACGGTCACCCGGTTGTTCGCCGCCGGGGGTCGCCCGGATGTATCTGAGCGCCGCGGGCCAACGTTCGACCGCTTGCAAGCCTTCCGCGATGCGGACAGCGCCCTGCGGGGCCGCCGCAGGAGGGCCCGGGCGGGTTCGATGGTGACATGATCACGACCAGCCGAACGCTCGGCGGGCGATACCAGCTGTTCGAGGCGATCGGAGAAGGCGGCATGGCCGTCGTCCACCGCGCCCATGACGACCTGCTCGACCGCGAGGTCGCGGTCAAGCTCCTGCGCCCCGCATACGCCACCGACCCAGAGTTCGTCCGCCGCTTCCAGCGCGAGGCGCGCCACGCCGCGGCGCTCCACGATCCGCGGATCGTGTCGATTCACGATCTCGGCGTCGACCCCGCGTCCGGGGCCGACTACATCGTCATGCAGCTCGTCGACGGGCCGGATCTCCAGACCCTGCTCGCCCGCGACGGCCGGCCGTCCCTCGGTCAGGCGCTCCGGATCGGGGTCGAGGCCGCGACCGCGCTGCAGGTCGCCCACGACCACGGGATCGTCCATCGCGACATGAAACCCGGCAACATCCTGATCGACCGGCACGGCGAGGTCCGCGTCGCCGACTTCGGCATCGCCCGGGCAGTCGGCGACGGCGGAGCGACGACGGCGGGTGTCGTCATCGGGTCGCCGCAGTACGTGAGCCCGGAGCAGGTCGCCGGCGACGACGTCACACCAGCCTCCGATATCTACTCGCTCGGCGTGGTCGTGTACGAGCTGTTGACCGGACGGCGGCCGTTCGAGGGCCCGTCGCCGGCGGTCGTGGCCCTGAGCCGGCTTCGCGAGGACCCAGCCCCGCCCAGCGCGATTGCGCCGGAGCTACCGGACGAGCTCGACGGGATCGTCCTGCGGGCGTTGGCGCGCGACCCGGCCGACCGCTACCCGTCCGCAGCCGAGTTTGGTGTCGCGCTGGAGGGATTCCGCCTGCGCGAGCTCGGCGGCGTCCGCCGAACCGGGAGCAATGCGCGTGGCGACGGGCGGACAGCAGCACCGGGACTCGTCGCGTCGGCGTCCATGAACCCGGGAGCGGATCCGCCTGCCGCGTATGGAGCTACAGGCGTCATCGACGTTTCGCAGATCCCAACCCGATCACGCCCGACACGGCCAGCGCGACCCGACCGCCGGCGCGCGATGCCCAACCGCCCGGAGGGCAGCCGGCGGCGACCACCCATCGCGATCGCCCTGCCGCTGGTCGCCTTCGGTCTGGTCGCCCTGTTCGGCGCGGTCTGGCTCGTGGCGAGAGGCGATGCCGACAGCGGCTCCGTCGGTGACGGACCGTCGCGGTCGGACGGTGTGGCCGTCATCGTGCCGTCGGCCAGCTCCGGCGTCGTCCTGATCGCCCCGAGCACATCGCCCTCGTCGAGCCCGTCCGTGCCGCCCTCGATCGCTCTCAGCCCCTCGCCGACCGCCAGCCCGGCACCACTCGTGACGCCACGCCCGACCGCGCGCCCGACGAACCCGCCGGCGCCTGGCCCGACCGCTCCGGCCCGCGATCCGGCCGAGACCGTGGCCCGCTTCTACAGCCTTGTCGAGGCGCACAGGTTCGACGAGGCGGAGCGGCTGTGGTCCACCCGGATGCGCCAGGAGTATCCGCCCGAGGGCAACATCGATGGCCGCTTCGCCCGGACGAGCGCCATCGACATCCAGGCGCTCTCCATCCGCAGCCAGAGCCTGACGCGTCGAACGGCAGTGGTCGACGTGGACCTCATCGAGTACCGCGAGTCCGAGGCTCCGCGTCGCTTCCGCGGGACGTGGGACCTGGTCCTCTCGTCCTCCGGTTGGCTGATGGACGAGCCTCAATTCTGACCGTCGCCCGAACTGGACATCGGCTTATTGAGCTGACCGAGGGATCTCTGAGCGCGGCGATACTGACGGGTCAGGGACGCTGAAGGTGGCGCCAGCTCCGCGCGTCCGGCTCGGGGTCGGCTCGAACGATGCGCCACATCCAGAACAGGCCAGCGGCCAAGCCGACGAACCCGACCGTTACGAGGATGACGCCGAGGGGCAGCCCGAAGGCCTCCGGCGGCGTCGCGAACATCGGGCACATGCACGGCGATGGCGCAACGACGAAGGCGAGGGCGAGGAGAAACACGATCAGCCCGGCCGTCAGGACGAGTATCAGTCGGGCGATGGCGCGGCCGTGTCGCGCATGCCTGTTCGACTCGGCCAGGACGTCGTTCAACTCATCGAAGTCCATGGCCGGCAGCATCGCTCTTCGGGCACGAGGCGTCAATCCAAACGGGTGTTCGCCTCATCGCCTCATCGCGGTTACCCACGAAAGAGGTCTGGTAGCGGAGGGCGGATTTGAACCACCGACCAAGGGCTTATGAGTCCCCTGCTCTACCACTGAGCTACTCCGCCACGGACAACAATCGTATCGAGCGTGCCCGATGGCGGCAACCGCCCTCCTGCAGCTCATGACGATCGACCAGCACAACCTGCGCATTGCCCGGTCGAAGGCCCGGGTCGTACGAGCCCGTCCCTGGCTAGCGCGCTCGCGCCTTCGCGCTCCTCGCTGCCTCCGCGAGGTACGTCACGGTGCCGTCGTGGCCGCGGGCTTGTTCGGCTTGTCCTTGCACGTGCCGGGCGGGAAGCAGTCGCCGAACTTCGCCTTGAAGCGGGCCGCCTTCTCCTGCGTCCAACCGGGATGACGTTCGCCTACGACCTTCCAGCCGCCGGCCCACGGCGGCTTGCCGGCGGCGCGGAGGGCCTTGCCGTCGACCGACGTCACCTCGACCTCGTTCGAGTCCACGGCCTTCTCGCCAACGACGGTGACGGACGTGCCGACGTACGGCTTGAGCGGATGGTTGGCCCCGAAGAACCAGGCCGGACCGGCGTCGAGGACGTAGGTCGTGCTGCCGCTCCGGAGCGTGTACGTCGGCTTGCCCTCGGCATCGGTCGCGGTCGAGACCTGGCCCGTCACCGTCGTCGCCGCCTTCTCGACCTTGGCCTTGTCGGGCTTGCCTGGCGCGGCCGAGGGATCGGCCGCGAG